>DASXXL010000114.1:0-8583 GCA_036503085.1 Pyrinomonadaceae bacterium
CGAGCAAGATCGACACGCCGGAATCACGCGCACGCAGGATCAGAAAACTATCTGACGAATTCGAAAGCGTGAACAGCGCGAGGATCACGAGAAAGCGTTTGAAGTTACTGTCGAAGCCGCTCAACGAAAGTCGCGGGGGCGCTGCCCCCTTCCTGATTTGTTCTGTTGGCACCGGCGACTCGCGCATAAAAAACACCGCTACAAGCACCGCGAGAATCGCCGGCACCGAAGCGAGTAGAAAGATCAACGTAAACTCTCGTCGCGTCGGCGCGGTCGCGTTCACGACGAGCAACACCACCAGTACGTAACCAATCAACGGCCCGATGACCGCGCCCGCGTGATCCATCGCACGATGAAAACCAAACGCGAGTCCGCGCTGTTCGACCGAAACCGTGTCTGCAATCATCGCGTCGCGCGGCGAAGTACGCACACCTTTGCCGACACGATCGGCGAGACGAATCGCGAGCACCTGGTGCCAGTTGTTGGCAAACCCGAGAAACGGCCGCACGAAAGACGCGAGTGCATAGCCACTGACCACAAGCCACTTTCGTCTGCCGATGCGATCGCTGATGTAACCGGCAAACAACTTCAGCAGGCTCGAGATCGATTCCGCCGCACCTTCGATAATGCCGACCGCTTCCGCGGACGCGCCGAGCGTCGCGGTAAGAAACACCGGCAGCAGCGGATAGATTATTTCACTCGATGCATCGTTGAGCAGGCTGACGAGACCGATGGCGACGACGTTGCGCGGGAGTCGTCGATAGCGCCGCCACAGGCCGGGAACTTCGTTGTCGGTATTTTCTACTGCGAGCTTTGGCGTTTGGACATCACGGGAGGTCACAGTTACGTCCGCACCGCAAAGTTACTGCTTCTTGTAGGAGGCTTTGACCGTCGTTTTGATGTTGCCGCGCACGTTGAAGTCGCCGAGGATCTCGACGCTCAAAGGATCACACGCGGCGACGAAGTCTTCGAGCATCACGTTGATCACGTGCTCGTGAAAGATCTTCACGTTGCGAAACGAATTGATGTAGAGCTTCAAACTCTTGAGCTCGATGCAGCGCTCGTTGGGAACGTACTCGATGCGAATCGTGGCGAAGTCAGGAAAGTCTGAAAACGGGCAGACCGCCGTAAACTCAGGGATCTCGAAATTGATCTTGATCTCGTTACCGGGAAACTCGTAGGCAAACGTGTCGAGCGGAAAAAGATTCATTTCCGCGCGCGGGGTTGATTGAATATCAAGGCACTGTTGACTCATATCGATTGCGGTCAAATGTTAACCGATCGGCGACCGATAGCGAAAAACTTGATCAGCACGAGCCCCGCGATGAAGCCACCGACGTGCGCAGCGTAAGCGACGCCGCCCTGCTGCGAACCGCCGCCGAGCATACCGAGCCCGCTGACCAACTGAAACGCGAACCAGATCCCGATTGCGACCCACGCGGGCACGTCCGTGAGAAAGCGGAAGAGGATCACCGTCACACGACGCGACGGGTGCAGCAGAATGTAGCCGCCCAACACGCCTGAGATCGCGCCCGAAGCGCCGAGACTCGGCACCAGCAAAGCCGCTTGACTGTCAGCGAAAGCGGCGGTCGCAAACACGTGCGACAACGACGCGATTACGCCGCAAAGCAAATAAAAGAAGATGTAACGAAGATGGCCCAGGCGGTCTTCGATGTTGTCGCCGAAGATCCAAAGGAACAGCATGTTGCCGGCGATGTGCGCGATGCCGCCGTGCATGAACATCGAAGTAAACAGCGTCAGATAAACCGACACCGGCGTTGGACCGAGTCCGGGAATTTGTACCGGACCTGTGGGCGTCGGCAATACGCGAGTGGCGGTGACAACGTCGGTCCCCGTCAGGATTTCGCGCGGCACTGTGGAGAAGGAATACGTGAACTGTTCGTTCGTGCCGATTCCCTGCAACACAACAAAGACAAAGATGTTGAGCGCGATAATGGCGTAGTTAACGTAAGGCGTGGTTTGTCGATCGGAATTGTCGTCGTAGAGTGGAAAAACCATGGTCCATTATCTCATCGGTGTCGCAGGAATTTACCGGCGCGGTTTGCGCAGAGTGTGACGCGGCTGTTACTAAACCGTTAATCCAGGACCGCAGGCGTCTCGCCTGCATTGAGCGCGAAGCGCGAAAATGAACGATGCAGGCGAGACGCCTGCGGTCCCGGAGCAAAGTTAATCCGAACCGCGCGTCGCGAGCGGCAGGCCCGCGTGCACGATCGCGGGTTCGTGTGGTCGCAGTAATTCGTAACCTTCCGAACGCGCAACATAAGTTGCCGCCGTGATGTCGCCGGTGACGTTGAGCGTCGTGCGGCACATGTCGAGCAAACGATCCACGCCAAGAATGATCGCAATAAGCGCCGGATTGACGCCGATCGTGACGAGCACGCCGACGATGAACGGAATTGATCCCGAAGGCACGCCCGCCGTGCCGACGCCGCCGAGAATCGCGAGATAGACCACCATCAACTGTTGGCCCAAACTCAAATCGACGCCCGCGAGTTGGGCCAGGAAAAGCACCGTGACGCCTTCGTACAACGCCGTGCCGTTCTGGTTCGCCGTTGCGCCGACTGTCAGCACGAAGCTGTTGATCTCCTGCGGCACGCCGAGGTTCTGTTCCGACACGCGCAACGCCGTCGGCAAAGTCGCATTTGACGACGACGTCGAGAACGCAGTCAGAATCACGGTCTTAACGCGACGGAAAAACTCGAGCGGCGAGATGCGCGAAAGGAAGTAGATCGAAAGCGAGTAGACGCCGAACATGTGCAGCGCGAGACCGAGCAGCACGGTCAGCACAAACCACGCGAGCGCCTGCAACAGATCGAGACCGAAGCGCGCGGTGTTGTTGAAGAGCAGACACGCCACCGCGTATGGCGCAAACTTCATGATGATCTCGATGATCTTCGCGGTGATTTCGTAAATGCCTTCAAGCACGCGCAGCACCGGCGCGGTCACGGTCACCGGCAGCAGCGTGATCGCGATGCCGACGATCAGCGCGAAGAACATCAGGTGCAGCATGTTTGGATCTTCTTTGCCGGAGACCGCGTAGAACGGGTTCTTCGGCACGATCGTTTCGACGACGGACATCAACGGTTTCGGCGCCGCGGTCTTCGCTTTGTTCGCATCTTCGACTGTCTTTGTTGCGTCGCTGGCGTAGCGCTGTTGTAATGCCGCCGAGGTCGCGGGATCGATTCGCTCGCCGGGCCTGATGGTGTTTGCGAGCGTGAGACCAATCACGACCGAGATCGCGGAGATCACGAGACAGTAACCAAATGACTTCAAACCGACTCGGCCGAGTTTGCGAATGTCGCCAATGCCCGCCACACCGACGACCAGCGACGCAAACACGAGCGGCACGACGATCATCAACAGCAGTCGCAGAAAGAGTTGACCCACCGGCTGCGTGAAGTTGTCGACCACCCAAACCACGCGCGGATGATCGCCGCCGAACATCTTGTTCGTGACGATGCCCGCAATCACGCCCACCGCCAGCCCGATCAGAATCTTCGTGTGCAGCGGGATGCCTTTTGGTTTGTCCGGCGTCTCTTCGTCGAGGTCCGTGTTGATCTCGCGTTCGAAGGCATCGCGCTCGAGTTGTTCGGGTTTGTGGTCGTCTTTGTTTTCAGGCATCGGTTAGCGGCCCCAGCGCAGCTTATCGCGCAGCACATCGAAATAATTTCGGTTGCTTGGCTGAATCAGATTGAACGTCGTGCGGCTCTTGCGAATGACAACGCGATCGTCGACCTCGAGCGGAAACCCGACCTGCCCATCGAGAGTCAACGTGATGTCCGCGTGAGCGGACTTCATCAGTAGCTCGATGACTGCGTTATCGGGCACAACGATCGGTCGATTCGAGAGCGTGAACGGGCAGATCGGCGTGATGACGACGGCGTTCATCGACGGGAAGATGATTGGACCACCGGCGGAAAGATTGTAGGCGGTCGATCCCGTGGGCGTGGAGACGATCAAGCCATCGGCGCGAAACGAGCTGACAAACTGCTGGTTGAGATAAGCCTCGATCTCGATGATGCGGGCGAGCGCGGACTTGTTGATGACTACGTCGTTGAGCACGCGATTGTGCGTCACGAGCTCATCGCCGCGATGCAATTCGACGGCGAGCATCACGCGTTTGTCGAGACGATAGTTGCCTTCCAGAATCATCTCGAGCGCGTCGTAGAGTTCTTCGATGCGAAACTCAGTGAGATAGCCGAGACCGCCGTAGTTCACGCCGAGCACGGGCACTTCTTCGTCGCCGATCAAACGCGCGGTGCCGATCATCGTGCCGTCGCCGCCGAGGACCAGTAACAGGTCAACGATCGTCGCGAGCTTGTCGGCTTCGACTTGTGCTACCGCGCAATGAGTTTCGTGCTCGATGCGTTCGCGCTCGATGTCCGGTCCGCCAGCGAGTTCGATGCCGCGTTGGGCCAGCCAGACGGTCAACTCGCAGATCGTTTCGAGCGCTTGAGGTTGATGCGGTTTTAGGACTAACCCTAGCCGCTTAATTGTCGACATGTTTTGAGGCCGGATGATACGAATAATGGGCGAGGTATTCAACGTTTCCTTCCGCGCCGGTGATGGGCGATTCGAGGAGGCCGCGGGGCTCGAGGCAGAGTTCGATGGCGAACTGGTTAACGTTTTCGACAGCGCGTAGACGCTGCTCAGGGTCGCGCACGATACCGCCGCTGCCGACGTCTGCACGGCCGACTTCGAACTGCGGTTTGATAAGAACTACGAGAGAAGCGTGGGGTTTGAGTAGCGGGAGAACGGAGGGAAGGATCTTAATGACAGAAATGAAAGAGACGTCGATCACGGCGAGATCGAAGTTCACCGGGAAGTCTGCGGGATCGAGATAGCGCGCGTTTACGCCTTCGCGAACCTCGACACGGCTGTCGTTGCGCAGTCGCCAGTCGATCTGGTTGTGACCGACGTCGATCGCAAACACCTTCGCCGCGCCGTTTTGCAACAGACAATCCGTGAAGCCGCCGGTCGACGCGCCTACGTCGAGACACACCGCGCCGCGCACGTCGATCTGAAACGCGCTGAGCGCCGCTTCGAGTTTCAGCCCACCGCGACCGACGTATCGCGACGTCGGATCATCAGCGTGCTTCACGCGAATCTGTGAGTCGAAAGCAAATTGTTCGGAAGGTTTTTCGACGCGCTGCTCATTGACGAGCACCACGCCCGCCATCACCATCGCCTGCGCTTTCGTGCGCGACTCCGCCAGTCCCCGCTCGACCAAAAGTTTATCGATGCGCTCACGCTTCAGCATGTGGACAAGATGACAGGATTTACAGGAAAACCCCAAGTGTTTTCTTCCTGTTGATCCTGAAATCCCGTCGAAGAGTTAAGCCGGACGGCGTGAGGCGGTCACCGCGCGCGGCGTGTCGCTCAAGTGAAGTTCGCTGGCGCACTCGTGACAGAGCCACACCAGGATGTGCGGAGCGTCTGACCAGAAGAACGAACTGATCTTTCCCGCGACCTGCACTGCATGATCCGCGCGCAGCCGCTGCAACGCGCGAATGTAAAAGACGCCGTTGTAAAACTCGCCTTCAGCGCCGTCGTCACGATGAATACACTCCCGCTCACGAAACATCTGTTTGGGCATGACAGATCACCTGCGTTTCTTATTAAGTGTCGGGGATTATTTATTACGTGTGAGAAGATCGAATCGAGGCACGCACACTATATCACGGACGGCGGCGACCTTCGAAAATTTCATCGATGTTTGATAGATCGCGATCGTGGTGCTGCGCTTTGGGACGTTCGACTCGTCGTTCACGCGTTTCGTGCCATTCATTCACGAGCACCGGGCGTTTCGTCGGTTTGATAGTTTGATCGGTGTTTCTGTTATCTGTGTTCCTCGGCTTCGGTTTTGGACGTTCTGGAACAACCGCGACAGTTTGTAATTCAGGAGTCGGTTCAGGCACAGGCGACACGGATAAAGACTGGATCTCGGGATCGGGAACGTTGCGCAATTTGAAGTAAGCGGAGATGACTGCTGAGGCCGCGCCGAGAAGCATCGCGATCGCAAACGCGCCGCCGAGAAACCAACGCCTGCGGTGCTTCACTTTCGCTTCGATCGCTTCCAGGGGCACCACCGGGCGGGCGCTCAACACGGTTCGTTCGTCGTCAAAATGTGGCTGTACGGTCATCTCTCAACTGTGCCGGGTACTCTATCGGGAGTGTTTGCCCAGAAACACATTGCAATCACAAGGCCACGAGGAGATCGCTACCGTGAGGCCGTTTTCAGGGGATCTGTGGGGTTAGACGGGTGAAAACCTTCCGATTTGGTGCACGAAAACGACGCGGTCGTTTATCGCGGCTTAAGAAAGTACGCGGCTGCGCTTCGCACGGCGCTGGTCAAGAACTTCGATGCTCTCTTTCACGCGATTGTAGATCCCGTCAGCGTCGAGTCCGTACTTCGCCAGCAACAACTGCGCATCACCGTGCGTGATCAGCCGGTCGGGAATGCCCATGCGCACGACGCGAACCTTGTCCTGTAAACCGTTCTCTTCGAGCAACTCGAGCACTGCCGAACCGAATCCGCCCGCGAGATAAGCTTCTTCAACCGTCACGATCAAACGCTTCGTGCGCGCGAGCGCGAGCAGGAGCGGCGCGTCGAGTGGTTTGACGAAACGCGCATTCACGACCGTCGTTTCGATCTGCTCTTTCGCGAGTTGTTCGGCAGCGGCCAACGACGGGTGGACCATCGCGCCGTACGCGACGATCGCGATCTCGCCACCGTCGCGCAGGATCTCGCCTTTGCCGATCTCGAGCAGTTGCGGCTCGCGCTTGATGTCCGCGCCGACGCCGTTGCCGCGCGGATAACGCATCGCCGCCGGACCAACGTGTTCGAGCATCGTGTGCAGCATGTCGCGCATTTCGCCTTCGTCCTTCGGCGCCATCACGATGATGTTGGGAATCCCGCGCAGATACGCTATGTCGAGCAAGCCGTGATGCGTTTGTCCGTCGCCGCCGGCGATGCCGCCGCGATCGAGACAAAACTTCACGTTGAGATCCTGGATGCAGACGTCGTGGATCACTTGATCGAAACCGCGCTGCAGAAACGTCGAATAGATCGCGCAGACGGGTTTGAGTCCTTCACACGAAAGGCCGGCGGCGAACGTGACGCAGTGTTGCTCGGCAATGCCGACGTCGAAGGATCGCTCGGGAAACTTCTCGAGCGCTTTGCAAACGCCGGTTCCGTCGGGCATCGCGGCCGTCAACGCGACCACCTTCGGATCCTTCTCCATCAACTCACAAAGCACGTCGCCGAAAACTGACGTGTAAGTCGGCGCTTTCGAAGTGCTCTTAATCGCCTTACCAGTTTTCAGATCAAACGGCCCGGTCGCATGCCAGCGATAATAGTCAGGTTCAGTTTCCGGGAAGCCTTTGCCCTTCGTCGTCAACGCGTGAACGATGACGGGACCATCCTTGATCTGCTTGGCTTCATTGAACGCCGCAACGAGCGCGCGCGGATTGTGGCCGTCGACATAACCGATGTACTTGAAGCCGAGCTCGCTGACGAGCGCACCGGGCAACACAGCCGCCGCGACAAAGTCTTTCATCGTCTTCGCGGCCTGATGTAGACGCTCGCCGACAGACGGAATCGCCAACAGTTTCCCTTCGACCTCGTCTTTGAAACGATGATAGCCGTGCGCGCCGCGAATGCGATTGAGATAACCGGTCAACGCGCCGACCGCGGGCGCGATCGACATCTCGTTGTCGTTGAGCACCACGATCAGCCGGCTCTTGAGATGGCCCGCCTGGTTGATCGCTTCCATCGCCATGCCGCCGGCGAGCGACGCATCGCCGATCAATGCGACGACGTGATAATCCTCGCCTTTGCGATCGCGCGCGATCGCCATGCCGAGCGCTGCTGAAAGCGACGTCGAAGCGTGGCCCGCGCCAAACGTGTCGTACTCCGATTCATCGCGGCGCAGAAAACCGCTGATGCCGCCGTACTGTTTGATCGTCGGCAGCAACTCACGACGGCCGGTCAGGATCTTGTGCGCGTAAGCCTGGTGGCCAACGTCCCAAACGAGGCGGTCCTTGGGCGTGTCGAAGGCGTAATGCAGCGCGACTGCTAACTCGACCGCGCCGAGCGACGCGCCGGTGTGGCCGCCCACGCGCGACATCGTCTCGAGAATGTAGTTGCGAATCTCGTCGGCAACGGTTCTAAGTTGTTCCGGAGGTAAAGCACGCAGGTCGGCAGGCGAGTTAATACTCTCAAGGATGCTCATCGTGGCCGCATTGTACCCCAATCATTTTGTTTTATCCGTGTCGCTTCGGACACGCCCTACTTGGCGATACAAAGTACTCTGCCCAAGTGCGAGAGTCAAGCTAAATCTCGCGTTTCAATCGCAGCACAGCGATTTCCGGCCGCGCGCCGAACCTGACGGGCAGGCCGATCACGCCCGTGCCGCTCGAAACATATAACTGCGTCGCGCCGCGGCGAAACAGTCCGCGATCGTATTTCAGATCGCTGCTCGCGTAACGCACGGGCGCGCCGACGAACGGAATTCTCACCTGACCGCCGTGCGTGTGGCCGCTGAGAATCAGCGAGACGTT
>DASXXL010000115.1:0-5505 GCA_036503085.1 Pyrinomonadaceae bacterium
GCCTGTGGTCTTCCACCGGCGGCTCTTCCTCGTAGTCGAAGAACTTAAGAATGATTACGGCAGCGCCTAGGAACGCGGCGAACGGGCCGCCAATCTTCAGTGCTAACCACGTGTCGTTTTTGAGTTCGCCTTCGACTCCGAAAAGGAGCGCCATGATCGAGGCCAGCACAAAAATCAACATCAACACGATCACTCGATACTGCACTCGTGGCGGCGGCTTGAAGGTGAAGAGCCAAACCGGCGGCACGATGATCGCCACCAACAGACCGATAGCACAGATCACCAACAATAGCTGCGAAGGATTCATTTGCAGGACCAGCCCTGGGGGAGCAAACATAGCGACACGTCCTCTGAGAGAGTGAATGCAACCACAATTGACTAAGAGATCGCCGGGGTTCTGACCTGGAGAGCAAATATAGACGGGCCGACCCGCTTACTCGCTATTGCAGGACTACATCCATTTGAGGCAACCGATTAACCGAGAGGTATAGTTGGTTACCTGGCCTATAAGCGAGGACCTGCGGCGAAGTTAACGGGCGCATTCTACTCCCACCTCATTTCATAGTCGAGCTTTCAGCGTGAAATACCGGCGCCGCTAACTAAAACTTCGTTGACACTCAAAACACTTCGGCGTAGAGTCCGAAGCGCTTTTCCGTAACTCCTCGCCCAAGTCAAAAAACACAGACGTGTCAATTAGCGCGCTCTCGATCCAACAACCACAAACTCGTCAATCAGCGACCCTCACGCGGTGCGCTGCACAGGAGAAATGATGTCGAAAACTAAATCCCCCTACACCCGTCGGTCTTTTCTAAAGACCAGCCTGGTGGCCGCCGCGGGCGCCGCTGCGCTGCCACGTGCCACTTACGCTTTCACACCGCCGCAGACAGCCAAATACACTCGTTACAACGTCGTGAGCGAGGGCGGGAAGAAAGCGCTCCAGAGCTATGCCATAGGTATCAAGGCGATGCTCAACCTGCGCCCCGACCATCCGCAAAACTGGTTTCGCAACGCGTTCATCCACCTGATGGATTGCCCGCACGGCAACTGGTGGTTTTTCGTGTGGCACCGCGGCTACATTGGTTACTTCGAAGAGGCGATCCGCAATCTCAGCGGCGATTCGACGTTCGCCCTGCCCTACTGGGATTGGACCACTCTCCCCGAGATTCCGCAGAGCATGTTTGACTCAGTGTTGACGCCGACCGATATCGGCGGCTACGAGCGTTACACGAAGACTCTCGACGTGTTCACTGCGTTTATCCAACCGGCAATGAAAAATTATTGGAAGACTCTCAGCGCCGCGCAGCTTAACCAACTGAGCATTCGCGGTTACAAAACTTTCGACGACATGTGGAACGACGTCACCGGCAACGGCGATCCCGGCAACATGGCTTACGCGACGACGGCCAAGGCGCGCTATTTAACTCGCACCAACCCGAAGCTGGATGCCGATACAGCTTACGACTGCTCGCCGCCGGTAATCGAAGCGGGCCTCGCGCCAATCGACTATTACAACGAGGTTCTTTCGCTCAGTTTTACGAGCAGGAAAACTCCCTCCCACATGACACCGCCGGCGAGAGGTTCGTTTTCAACGCTGGAAGCCATGCCGCATAACAACGTCCATAACTACGTCGGTGGCGTTGGCCCATGGGATCCCGGGCCGTATGGCAACATGACGAATTTCCTGTCGCCGGTTGACCCGCTTTTCTTTCTTCATCACGCGAACATGGATCGGTTGTGGGACGTGTGGACGCGGAAACAGCAGCGCCAGGGTTATCCGATTCTGCCGCCCGAACCTGATCGGACAACGCTTTCTGACGAAGAGTTCCTGTTTTATGTGAACGGCAACGGGCAGTTCGTGGGAGCTAGTAGAGCGCGCGAGTACCTGAGCACGGCCAGGTTCAACTACCAATACGAGCCCGGTTTCGGCGATGAGCTTTTGCTGACCAGCAAGCCGCGTCAGAAGCGCGCGCTGACGCAAGTGAGAGGAGTAGTAAAAGGTAACCGGGCGACGCTTACGCTGCCGTCCAATACGGTTAAAGAACACCTTGCGTCTACTGCAACCCTGTTTGCGGAAGTGACCGTGCCGCATCCGGGCAGCGGTTCGGAGCCGCGCGCGTTCCGCGTGTTCGTCGGCGCCCCTGAAGGCGCGACGGATCTCGATCCCACAAGCCCGTTCTTTGCCGGAACGGTCGCTTTCTTCGGCAACATGTCGCACGCGCATGGAACACCGGGCGATGCAACTTTTGCGGTTCCGTTACCCAAATCACCGCAGGCGTTCAAAGGCCTCACGGCTACCAACGCCACGACAGAGATCCGCATCGTACCGGCACACGGACAAGCGCCGCGGACGCCATTATTAAAGGCCGCGACGATACGAGTGCTCTAGGTTTTCCGATGCAGACGTTGTTCGCAACCTTATTCGCTTTGTCACTTTTAGTGCAGACAGCCGGTGCGCCAGGACGAGTGGTGAATCTCATCCTGGCGCGCAGCTTGACCGCGGAAGAAGGTTTGGCAGTCGAGCTGAAACTCGGCGTCCTCGAACGCGGCAACAAGATCAAAGTCGAATCGATGTCGGGCAAGCTGCTCGGAGTTATCTCACCTTACGGCATCCGGTCCGGCGAAGAGGCTGGGACCTACACTGTGCCGGTGCCGCCCGAGCTGGTCTCAAACAAACGTCTCTCTTTGCGCATTGTTGTCGACCAATACAGTCGCGGCAAACGCGCGCCCACGAAGCAGGAGTTGCGTGACGTGCGGCTTCAGATCACTCCGCGGCGGTAATCAATAGTTCGTCAGAATCTCTTCCGGCTTGAAACCCATCTTGCCGAGGCGTTCGCGTGTTTGGTCGATCATCTCTTTCGAGCCACAGATCAGCGCGACCGGCGATTTCAAATTCGGCAACACGTTATCCAAGAGGGACTGCACGTAGCCGGTTGGACCAGCCCAGTCGTGACCGTCGGGACGCGAGATCACCTGGCGTAACTCGACGCCGGCGTCTTGCCAGGCGTCTGTTTCGTCGCGATAACAAAAGTCGTCGGGAGTGCGTGCGCCGTAAAGCACGACGAGCTGGCCGAAGTCGTGTTTGCGTTTCAACACGTGACGCAGTGCGGAGCGTAAAGGTGCGACGCCCGTGCCCATCGCGACGAAGATCAGATCGCGCTGTTGCTGTTCGTCCAGATTCCAACCGTGTCCGGCGATGCCGGCGAGATCGATCGTCTGGCCCACCTGCATGTCGTAGATGACGTCGCTCGCGCCGCCTTTCTGTTTGACGAGCACTTCCAGATCGGGATCTTCGGGCGCGCTGGCGAAGGCGAAATAAGCCGGATGATGCTCGGGGACGCGCAGCATGGCCACTTGTCCGGGAACAAAATCGATCCGCTTCGTTGGGTCTTTCACGCGCAGATCGAAAGAGCGTGTGATGCGGGCCTGGTCGCGAACTCTGGTGATGATGAGGGGCAGATCCATGTTGGTCATTTGCTCGTGAAGTGTAGCAGGTGGTGATACAATCCTCAGCCTAAATGAACCTCATTTGCTCGAAATCTTCGTTTCTGATTGTCTGTTTGGCGCTCGTTGCGATGTGTGCGATCACTGCGCCGGCGCAATCAGGACGAAGGCAACCGAAAGCGCCATCGGTTGCGCCCGTCCCGACGCCGACGCCCGAAGCAACACCCGAACCGAAGACACAAGAGAAGAAGTCTGAGCTCGGCTTTATCGTCGCGTCCGAACGCTACTCCGGTCTCGAGAATTATCCGTTCAGCTACTACGACGCGGTGATGGCAGGTTGTGCGGGCCGTCTGCGCTCGGCATCTTCCGCGACCGTTGACGTTTCGCAGAACAACATCAGCCGAGGCGACGCGATCAAGAAAGCGAAGGCCGAGACGACGACCTACGTCGTGTTAGTCAAGTTGAAGCTGGATGAGATGACGGCGCGCTCTTACGACGATCTCGAGGTTGAGTTTACATTGTTTGCGCCGCAGACAGGGAAAGTCGTGACCTTCGGCACCGCGTATCAGAACGTGAACCAAACGGGACCGATCATTACCGGGCCCAGATCGCGTGGCTCAAGCGGCCCGATGTATCGCGAGCAATTCCTCAAACGCGCCGGTGAGGACGTCGCCCAACGAATTCTCAAAGCCCTGCACCTCGACACCGTTCCGGTGATTCACTAGTTATTCCGCGTAAAGCTTCTCGATCACGTCGCGATATTTTTCATCGATCACGCGGCGCTTTATTTTCAACGTCGGTGTGAGCTCGCCGCCTTCGATCGTAAATTCGTTTTCCAGCAGCGCTACCTTTTTTACTTTCTCGTAACGCGCGAGGTTCGGCGTCAGCGCGTCGATCTGTCGTTGTAACAAGTCGATGATACGCGGATGCGAGCACAACTCGCGGCGGTCCTGAACTTCAATCCCCTTCAACTTGCAATACGACTCCAACTGCTCCCACACGGGCACGATCAACGCCGCCGGAAACTTCCGTTCGGATCCCACCAGCACAACCTGGTTTACAAACCGCGAATTCTTAATCGCCTGCTCGATGGGCGCGGGCGCGATGTACTTCCCGCCGGAAGTCTTGAACAACTCTTTCTTCCGATCCGTGATTCGCAGATATCCTTCAGCGTCGAGCGTGCCGATGTCGCCGGTCTTGAACCAGCCGTCGTCGGTAAACGCCGCGCGCGTCTCCTCCGGCTTGTTGTAATAACCGCGCATCACGTTTGGCCCGCGCACCTCGATCTCACCGTCTTCGGCAATGCGAACCTCAACGTGCGGAATCGGCTTACCCACCGTGCCGATGCGATATTCTTCAAACGTACTCGCGCTGATCACCGGCGACGTTTCCGTCAGCCCGTAGCCCTGAATAATCGGAATGCCCGCGCCGATATAGACTGCCGCGAGATCCTCAGACAATGCCGCGCCGCCCGACAGCAGCAAGCGAATGCGGCCGCCAAACGCTTCGCGCCACTTTGAAAAGACGAGTTTCGCCGCGAGCGCGTGTTGTACTTTGAGCGTCGTCGGCAGGGGCGTGTGGTTGTTGAAGTGCTGCGCGTATTCACGCGCGACCGAAATGGACCACGCCAGCAGCGTCTCGGCAAATTTTCCCGCCTCGGCCGCGTGCTCCTGAATGCGCTGGTAGATCTTTTCAAACAGTCGCGGCACGCCGACGAGTATCGTCGGACGCACTTCGCGCAGGTTTGCGCCGACCGCCTGCAACGACTCCGCAAAATAGACCGCGATGCCGTGATGCAGATACATGTACATCGCCTGCCGCTCAAACACGTGCGACAACGGCAACACTGAAAGCACCGTGTCCTGCTCACCGACATCGAGATGGCCCGACGAGTCGATCAGATTCGAAACGAGATTCGCGTGCGTGAGCATCACGCCCTTCGGTTCGCCGGTAGTTCCCGAGGTGTAGATGATGGTGGCCAGATCGTCAGGCGTGATCTCAGCCGTGAGTCGATGGACCAAATCCGGATTGCGCTGCAACAAGTCGCGACCCGATTCTTCGACC
>DASXXL010000116.1:0-1805 GCA_036503085.1 Pyrinomonadaceae bacterium
TCGCCTGACTCCTCGACCCACGACGCAAACAAATTCGCCAAACGAACGTGCTCGCGAATGCGCGCCGCCAATCCCTCGTGGCCGAAGTAACGAATCACCATCCACAACTTCAGCGCCCGAAAACGTCGCCCGAGCTGAATGCCGTAATCCGATCCGCTGCGCACTTTTTCCTGTTCCGGCGTTTTCAGATATTCAGGCACGAGCGAAAACGCGCGCTTCAACAGATCCATGTGGCGGCAATAAAGCACCGAGAGATCGAACGGCGTGAACAACCACTTGTGCGGATTCGTCACGATGGAGTCGGCACGTTCGCAACCAGCGAGTATCGATCTGAACTCCGGCACGATCGCCGCCGACCCCGCGTACGCCGCATCAACGTGCAACCACAGTGCGTGCTCTTCGCAAATAGGCGCGATCTCAGGCACCGGATCGATGCTGGAAGTCGAAGTTGTTCCCACCGTCGCGACCACGCAGAAAGGCAGATGCCCGGCGCGTTTGTCTTCTTCGATCGCCGCCGCGAGCGCACGCGCATTCATGCGAAACTCCGCATCGGTCGGAATCTTTCGCAAAGCACGCTGTCCCAAACCAAGCGTGATTACGCCTTTTTCGATCGACGAATGCGCCTGCTCGGAAACGTAAATCCGCAGCAGCGGCAGATCCGGCCGGCCTGACATGCCGTCTTCGCGAACGCGTTGCTCGATGCCTTCACGCGCCGCCGCAATCGCGTGCATGCTCGAAACCGAAGCCGTGTCGTAAATGATGCTGCTGAGACCGGGGTCGAGTCCCATCATCTGTCGCAACCAGTCGAGCGTCACTTCTTCAAGCTCGGTCGATGCGGGCGACGTGCGCCAGAGCATCGCTTTGTTGTCGAAAGCGGCGGTCAGCAGTTCGCCGAGGATTCCCGGGCCGGAAGTCGAAGTCGCGAAATACGCGAAGAACGACGGATGACTCCAGTGCGTCAATGCGGGCACGATGAGTCGATCGAGGTCCGAAACGATCTGCTCCATCGGTTCGCCGCGCGACGGCGGCGCTTCAGGCAACTGCGTCTTCAAGTCGCCAGGCTCAATGGCGGCGAGCACCGGTAAATCGTCGATGTGCTCGAAATAATCAGCGATCCAGTCTATAAGTTGATGGCCGAAGCGGCGAAACTCCGCCTCGCTCATGTCCAGGTTGTTGTTCACGGCGCCCTATCTTAACTCTAATTTTGACTAAGAAGGGCCTGAAAGCTATTATTCACGGCGATTACACCCGCACCAGAAACTTCTAGCCCGCGAGGAACTGTATGAAACGCATTTTGGTAACGTTGATTGTCTCGTTGAGTCTGTTGAGCGCCTGCAATAATTCGGGCGGCGACAACAAAGTACGTGTCGGCGTCTTCATGTCGCTCACCGGCACCACTGCAAACTTCGGTATCTCGTCGGTTAACGGCATCAAGATGGCCGCTGACGAAGTCAACTCCGCCGGCGGTATTAACGGCAAGCAGGTTGAATTGCTGGTCCAGGACGACCGCTCGGACGCGAACGAGGCCGCTACGATCGTAACGAAGTTTGTAACGCAGGACCAGGTACACGCGGTCCTCGGCGAAGTGGCGAGCTCGCGCTCGATCGCCGCCGCGCCGATCGCCCAAAACGCGCACATACCGATGCTCACGCCGTCGTCGACGAACCCCGAAGTTACCAAGAAGGGCGACTACATCTTCCGCAGTTGCTTTATCGATCCGGTGCAGGGCGCGGCGATCGCGCAGTTTGCGGCGAAGTCATTGGGCGCCAAGACCGCGGCGATCATGGTTGACCGCAAAAACGATT
>DASXXL010000117.1:0-2955 GCA_036503085.1 Pyrinomonadaceae bacterium
CTGCGCGTACACGGCGGACTCACCGAATATCAACACGTCGAAGTCGGCATCAACAGCCGGCTCGACGCGCTCCAGGCCGCGGTCTTACGTGCAAAGTTGCCGAAGCTCGATGAGTGGTCCAACGCGCGCGCGCAGAAAGCGCAAGCGTATTCGCACCTGCTCGAAGGCGCGAAGCTTGGTTTCAAACTCGATCCGCCGTTCGTGAAGCTCAACAGCCGCCACATCTTTCACCAGTATGTCGTGCGTGTGCCGGAGCATCGTGACGCGCTCATGGACCATCTGAAAGCGCGCGGCGTCGCGACGAAAGTCTACTATCCGATTCCGCTCCACTTGCAGGAGTGCTTTGCTTACCTCGGCCACAAAGAAGGCGAGTTTCCCGAGGCGGAACGCGCGGCGCGAGAAACTTTTGCTCTGCCCCTGTTTCCTGAACTCACCGCCGAGCAACAGGAATACGTCGTCAAATCAATTCAGGATTTCGTAGTGCCCTGATTTGACCTGGGACCGCAGGCGTCTCGCCTGCAAGACTGTGAACGGGCGCTGCCGCGTGTTGCAGGCGAGACGCCTGCGGTCCCAGGAGCACTACTCAGGAATTCAAACCCTAGGAATATTCTGAATGCCACAACAACCGAGAGTGTTGGTAACCGGCGCCGGCGGTTTCATCGGTCATCATTTGACGAATTATCTCGTGGACCGTGGCTACTGGGTCCGCGGCGTCGATATCAAAATGCCCGAGTTTGCAGACACGCGGGCCAGCGAATTTCTCCTGCTGGATCTGACCGTGGCCGACAACTGCATGCGCGCGACGCACGAGGTCGAAGAGGTTTACGGCCTCGCGGCAAACATGGGCGGGATCGGTTTTATCGAAACCAACAAAGCGGTGATCGTTCGCGACAACACGCTGATAAATCTCAACACGATCGAAGCTGCGCGCCGTAACGGAGTGCAGCGTTATCTTTACACCTCGAGCGCCTGCATTTATCCGGGTTACCTGCAAAACGAAACTGACGTCGCGCCGTTGAAAGAATCGGACGCATATCCGGCCGATGCGGAAGACGGTTACGGTTGGGAGAAGCTTTACATGGAAAGAGTCTGTCGTCACTACACCGAAGACTTCGGACTCGAGACGCACGTCGTCAGGTTTCACAACATCTTCGGTCCGCTGGGAACCTACGACGGCGGCCGCGAGAAATCACCCGCGGCGATCTGTCGCAAGGTGGCGCTGGCTCGCGACGGCGACGAGATCGAGGTTTGGGGAGACGGCGAACAACGACGGTCGTACTGTTATATCGACGACTGCGTTGAAGGTATCTATCGCTTAATGCACAGCGATCATCGTGAGCCGCTGAATCTCGGTCAGGACCGCATGATTTCCATAAACGAGCTCGTCGACATCGTCGCGAACCTCGCGGGCAAGACGATCCGCAAGCGTTACGATCTGACCAAACCGCAGGGGGTCAGAGGCCGCAACAGCGACAACACTCGTTTGCGCGAGGTCCTGCAGTGGGAACCCGCAATCTCGCTTGAAGCAGGTCTCGACCGCACCTACCGCTGGATCGCGCAGGAAATCTCGGCGACGCAAAATAATAAAGCGCAGCAAGCAGGCAGTTAGCGATGTCGCTCGAGGGCCGGCGCGTTCTATTCATCTCTTACAACGGCATGCTCGAACCGTTAGGTCAGACGCAGGTGCTCACATACTTGCGAGAGCTGGCCCAGCGCGGAGTGCAGTTCACGCTCCTGAGCTTTGAGCGCGACAAGGCGTTCACGCCCGACGGTGCGCGCGAGTGTGAAGCGCTGAAAGAGGAACTACAAAAACAGGGAATCGAATGGCACTGGCTGCGTTATCACCAGCGACCGTCGCTTCCCGCGACGCTCTACGACGTCGTGCAGGGGATTCGGTTCGCGTCGCGGCTCATACGGCAAAACAAGATCGAGCTGGTCCACGCGCGTTCGCACATACCCGCGACGATCGCGCTCGCGTTGAAGCGAAAGTTTGGGACGAAGATGATCTTCGACGTGCGCGGACTGATGGCGGAGGAGTACGTCGACGCGCAGCATTGGCCCGTCGGCGGTTTGCGTTTTCGTGTCACGAAAGCGGCTGAGCGCAGGATCTTCGCCGCGACTGATGCGGTCGTTACCTTGACCGAACGCATTTGGCCGATCATTAAAGAATGGGAGGGTTTGCAAGGTCGCGAGGTCAAGCACGCTGTGGTACCGTGCTGCGTCGATCTTTCAACCTTCAGATCTAACGATGAGACGCGCGCAAAGCTGCGGGCCGAGTTGGGACTCGACGAGCGATTGACCCTCGTCTACAGCGGCTCGCTCGACGGCTGGTATTTGACGGAAGGCATGGCCGACTTTTTCGCGAGTATTGTTCGCCGGCGCGCCGACGCACATCTGCTTTGGCTGACGACAGGCAGTCGTGAACGAGTGCAACAACTGATGAGCGCACGCGGCATCACCGAAGCAAATTTTTCCGTGCGCGCGGTCGCGCCGAAAGATATGCCTGCCTATCTCGCGGCGGGCGACGTGGGCATCTCGTTCATCAAGCGTTGTTTCTCGAAACTCGCTTCGTCGCCGACCAAAAACGGTGAGTATCTCGCGTGCGGACTGCCGATCGTGATCAACGCCGGTATCGGAGATTCCGATCGACTAGCGCAGATCTCCGACGCCGCTATCTTGGTGAACGATGTGAACGAACAAAGCTTCGAGCGCGCGTGGGTCGCGATCCAGAACGCGATCGGCAACAAGGAGATGAAAGCGAAGGCTCGCGAACTAGCCGAGAAAGAATTCGATCTCGTGAACGTCGGCGGCGCGCGCTATGCTAGCTTGTACGAAGCGCTCTTCAACAGGAAAGCCTTGTCCTGAAGTCGCTTGCGAAGTGGTTTCTCTGTGCAACCTCCGTGTCCTCTGTGTCTCTGTGGTTGTTCTTGCTGAGAAATAGTGAACCACAGAGAC
>DASXXL010000118.1:0-8666 GCA_036503085.1 Pyrinomonadaceae bacterium
AGACGGCAAGTTCTCGCTCAACTTCCGGACGAATCCGATGGGCGAAATCGATAGTGTGGAGATCTCAATGGATGAAGCTGCGGTGACGTTCAATCGTCGCGTGCCGGCGGAGTTGTCGTCCGACACTACGCTGCAAATGTACGCGAGGACTTACACGTCACCCAGTGGTGGCAAGACCGTGCTCACGTTTCAGCCTGGAAAAGGTCTCGCTATTCGCGGCGGTCCGGACCTTCAGCACTCTTCTCTGTGTCTCCGTGTCTCTGTGGTTAATAATTCCTTAGCGAAAACCAACCACAGAGACACAGAGGCACAGAGGAATCAGTTCGTAACCGACTTTTTGAGGCAAGGCATGCAGCGTCTACTTCACGCGTACGAACGACATGTCGCGCATTCGTGATGCGCCGACGTGCAGCGTGTTTCCGTTTTTGTCGCGGGTGAACCAGAGCACGTATCCTCCTTGCATAGTGAAATGGTCCTTGTATACCGGCTGCATCAGCAGAGTGGTAGCCGGGCGCTGTTTGATGTAAGCCTTGTCTCCTTCTACGACGATGGTGAAGGTCGCGCCGGCTTCGTCGCTAACCCAATCACCTTTGATCGACGTTAGGTCTGCCGGCGTTGGCGTCCACTCATGCTCCGCAGCAAAACGCGTAACTTCACCATTGGGATCGACTGTCTCCGCAGACACCGGCTTCCCGTCTTTATCAAACGTAAACTTCAATCGATCGTCGCCCGCCGTAAACTGTCCGCCGCCCATCGGCACAACACGCGCGCCACGCCAGCGCGGTACGCCGTTCTCAATGACGAACCTTGTCGGACCGTGCGTCTTTTCATTGCGCCAGACGCCGACGAATTTCTTCAGCTCGTCGTCTGAAACTTTGGCTGCTTCGTTTTTCGGGCCTTCGGGAAATGGTCCAAAGATCTCGTCGGTGATGCTTGCCACGATTGCGCCGGCGCTTGGTGACGTGCCGTTACACATGACGCCAATCGAAACTTTGTTGTCCGGATAACGCGCGAGAAAAGTCTGATAGCCCGCGGTCGCGCCGTTGTGCCAGACCTCCTTGAGGGTTTTGTACTTATCAACGACGAGTCCGAGCGCGTACGTGATCTTGCGGCCGTCGTTCAGCACGCCGCGAGTTTCTAATGCTTCGACAAGCGGCGAGCCGAGCGAACGCGAATCGAGCATCGCGTTCCACTTCATCCAATCGCCGACGGTCGTGAGCATGCCGCCGTTGCCGTAAACATTCATGAACGGCATGTCGAGCCGCCATGGTCCATTGCCTTCACGCGCATACGCTTGAGCGCGACCGGGGACGATGCGCCGGTAGTCGTCTCGCCACGAACTGTTCTTCATGCCGAGTGGTTTGAAAAACCGTTCCTCGATAAAGGCCGGATACTTCTGTTTCGAAACGCGCTCGATGATGATCGCCGCGAGCGTGTAGCCGCTGTTTGAATATGAGTATTCCGAACCGGGCGTGAAATCGAGTGCGCGTTGATGAGTGACGATATCGAACGCGAGATCCTGCGAGATGACGCGATCGCCGCGACCAGCGCCGGTGAGACTCAAGACCGTGCCCCAGTCGCGCAAACCGGACGTGTGATTGAGGAGATGTCTGATCGTCAGCGGCGCGCCGTAATCGGGAAGCTCGGGAATGTATTTCCTGACCGGATCGTCGAGACTAAGCTTGCCTTCCTGTTGCAGCAGTACGAGCGCGGCGGCGGTGAACTGTTTAGCCACTGAGCCTGACTCGAAGATCGTTTGCGGCGTGTTCGGAACGTTGTGCTCCATGTCGGCAAGTCCGAACGCTTTCTCTAAGACAACGTCGCCATTGAGCGACACTGCGGCGGCGCAACCCGGCGCCGGTCCGACGTAAGCTTTCGTGTACTTCTCAAACGCGCGTTCCGCGCCCGCGACAACCTTCTCTTTCTCAGGAACCTGCGCCCGCGCCTCGCTGGAGAGAAACGCGATAATAACAAGGACCAGTAAGAAAATTTTTCTACTCATCGAGTCTCATCCTTCTCCTCATTGGCGATTATGGTTCAGGCGCACGAAGGCCGACGTATGTTAACAACGGACCGTGTTTACGCAACGAGTTTTTTATTGCAGCCCCGAACGTTTTGTACTAATGTCTCCAGCGCTAAGAACTCTACTGACCTACCGCTACACGCTTTATTTGGTCTAGTGTGCTACCCACACACCAGACTCCGAACAAGTCCTTACACCCACGAAGGGAGCAAACCTATGGCGTTAGGAGATGGCGTTCGCCGAGACATCGCGCTGGTGTCCGCAGCGGAGAGAGATCGTTTCATTGCTGCGATTGTGAAGCTCGACACGACCAAGTTCTTTCCTGATGGCGTCTCGTACTGGGACAAGCAAGAAGACATCCACAAGAACGCGCACTTTTCCGGTGTTGATGTGCACACGGGCCCGGCGTTTATCCCGTGGCATCGCGTAATCGTAAATCGGATGGAGCAATTGCTGCGCGAAGTCGATCCCGCTCTTTCCTTGCACTATTGGGATTGGACCACCGACCCGCGCGTCGCGAGCGGTGGACGCGCAGCGCTCTTCACTCCCCAGTTCATGGGAAACGATCACGGCGATGCGGGTCATTTGCTGAACAACTTCGAATCTTCCGAAGACGCCGAGATCCACAATGGTCACACAAAAATTTGGCGTGCAGTCGGCGACTCCTCGGCAAAAGGAGACGGCACGCCGGATCTCGACTCCGATGCAACTATTCTCAGCGCAGGCGGCGCCGGCGCTAACTTTCAAACCTTCGGTACGGCACTGAAGAACGCGCACGACTTCACCGCCCACTCTTATATCGGCGGTTCGATCAGCAATGCCCATTATTCGTTTCACGACCCGTTTGTGTTTCTGCTCCACTCCAATCTCGATCGACTATGGGCGCGCTGGCAAACCGAGGCGGGCCATCCGGAACGATTTGCTCCCGCGACGGCATATGCTGGTCTAACTCCGGCGCAGATGACCACGCTGGCGACCGAACACGTTGAACCCTGGGCGGGCGGCACTGGCCTCGATCCATGGGCTTCCGATCCTACGCAGCGGGCGGTGATTTCATACACGGACATCTCAGTCGTCACGCCGCCGTGTTATGACACGAACCACACGAACGCAGAAGTCATTCAGGTTATCAATCCCGGAAACATCATTCATTTCAACGACGTTCCCGAACAGGAAACGGCGCTGCGCGCGGCGGCGTTCAAGATTTACACCTGCCAGCCCACGACACTGCACATCTCAGCCGGTCCAACCGGTCCTTACCAGTTGGTCAGTACGGATCCGGTCCCGGTGCCGCACCCGACTTCGTGGCCCTACATCGAAGCACGCGTGTGGTTTGAGTTCACACCTGCCGCCGGTACCGCGGGCGTTGCCGTTCCGAATGGCGCTGTTACTATCCAGTGCGTCGAGACGGGCCAATCGTTTGACTTCACACTTCAGGCTAACGTCATCGCTCCGCCAACTTTCGCTGTCGCGCTCGCTCTCGATCAATCGGGAAGCATGAACGACGATGCGGGATTTACCGGAGCCAAGCGGTTCCAGGTCTTGAAGGAGGCCGCGTTACGCTTTGTCGAACTAATCCGGCTGAACAACGGCGTGGGATTTATCCGTTTTGACGAGGATGCGCACGCGACTAACGACGCCACCTATCCCGGCTTTCCGATCACAAAAATACAGAACGACGCCAACCGCTTTGCGGCTCGCACTGCCGTTTCGGCATACGCCGTCAACCCGGGAGGAAGCACGTCAGTCGGCGACGGAGTTCAACTGGCCCACAGCCTCGTCACTGCTCCGGCAGTTCTTGCTGCTTTCGATCGGCAAGCGATCATCGTGTTTACGGACGGCTTGGAGAACATGCCGCAATCGATCGCGGCGGTGATGGGCGGCGTGACGAAGCCTACCTACGCGATTGGCCTCGGCAACGCTCAGCAAGTCAACACTGCGGCGTTGACGAGTCTCACGCAAGGCAGCGGTGGTTATTTACTGCTGACGGATCTGCTGTCGTCGAATATCGATGACTACTTTTTGACGACGAAATACTTTCAGCAGATCCTCGCCGGAGTGAGCAACACGAATTTGGTCGTCGACCCCAGCGGATTCATCGGGCCGGCCACCAGGATCCGCATTCCATTTTTGCTCAACGAAACGGACATCGACTGCACGGTCATTCTGAACGTCGATATTCCCGTGGTTGAGCTGGCGGTAGAAACACCGGCCGGAGATCTGATCACGCCGGTAAATGCCGCCGGCCTCGGCGTGAATTTCACGGTCGGATCGAACATGAGTTTATTACCGGTTCACGTTGCCGGTCGCTCTGGGAGGAGGCGCTGGGGCACGCGCGGGCACGTGGCACGCGGTGCTGGCAGTGGACGACAAGATTCTCCTGCGCGAGGCGTCGCGCTCCTTTGGAAACAATGCTGCTGCCGCCGCGCGCGTACAGGCACACGGCGCGCGTTACAGTTTGAGCGTCGAAAGTTATTCAAACCTGAGAATGACTGCTCGTTTGGACCAGACGAGTTTCGAGCCGGGCGCCACGCTGACGCTGCGTGTGAAACTGACTGAATACGACCAGCCCGTCGACCATCGCGCGAGCGTGGCGGCGGAACTCCGGCGTCCTGACGCCACGACTACCACGCTCTCGCTGACGGAGGTAGAGCCAGGAGTATTTGAAACGAGCATCGTAGCCATGATGGCGGGCGTTTACCGGTTCAGGGCGCTGGCGGCGGGCGTGACTATGCGCGGGTTGAGTTTTACGCGCGAACAGACATTGACCGGTGCGGTGTTTCCCGGAGGCGATCAGCCTTCGCCGACCGGGACGGGTACGGAGATAGCGGCGATGGTGGTGGAGTTTTGGACGGTAAGAATTGTTGTCGCACGTTGACGCGCTTAGTGTGGATTCTTGCAGTCCTGCTCTTCATCATCATTCTGGTTCTCTTGTTTCGGGGCCGTTGAGTAGCTTCGACACCGAAAACTAACGACTCGTCACAACCGGCTTGCGCCTCGTTAGTCGTTGCCTCACAATCTGGCGACTGACGAACAGGCGCAAGCCGCAATACGCACAAATGAGCAGCAGCGCGATCAAGAGGTACTGGAAACTAGCTGCTGCCATCGTGGGCTGCTGGTTTTTCCTCGCGCTGCTCTTCACGCCGCAAACGTACCTGACCAACCTGCGCTCCCCAACGCCGCTGACGTGGATCGGCGCGTTCGTTGCGACGTTGCTGCTGTTTGAAGTTTGGGCTGTGCTCACGCCGCTTGTGCTGTGGCTCGGCGGACGCTTTCCGTTGGAGCGCAAAAGGCTGCTGCGCAACTTCGTCATCCATCTGTTGCTGAGCGGACCCATGGCGCTCGCACACATCGTGCTGCTGCAACTCGTCACCGGCCTTTTGCTCACGTGGTCTCATTCGTATCAGCCTCCAGTGCCGATCGCGGCGTTGCTCGTCGGACTCGGCGCGACGGACATCATGGTTTACTGGGGCATTGTTGCCGTCAGCCAGGCCGTCAACTACTTTCGCAAATACCAGGAACGCGAATTCCGGTTGGCGCAAGCTCAACTCCAGGCCCTCCGAATGCAATTGCAACCACATTTCCTCTTCAACACACTCAATGCGATCGCCGAGCTCGTTTACAGCGATCCGCAAGCCGCCGATCGTTGCATCCTGTCCATGAGCGAGATGCTGCGTTTCTCGCTCGAGAGTCACCGCACGCAGGAAGTCGCGTTGAAAGAAGAGATCGACTTTCTCGAGAAGTATCTGGCGATCCAGAAAATCCTAATGCGCGATCGTTTGCGCGTGCGGCTGAACGTCGAGCCTGAAACCCTCGACGCGTCAGTTCCGAATATGCTGTTGCAGCCGCTCGTGGAGAACGCCATCAAGCACGGCATCGCGCCGCGACCTGAAGGTGGAAACATCGAGGTTTACGCGCGGCGTGTCAATGGCAAACTGCACGTGGAGATCACCGACGACGGATTGGGAATGCCTGAGCAACAAAACGGCAACGGTGTCGGACTCGTCAACACGCGAGAGCGCTTGAAACACTTGTACGGTCACGCGCAGGACTTCAATTTGAGCAGCTTTCCGGGCCGGGGCGTGACGATCCGCATTACTCTTCCCTTCCGTGAAGCCAAGAATCATGGTGATGATACGAACGCTGATTATTGACGACGTGCAGCTCGCTCGTGAACGGCTCAAACGCTGTCTTGCCGCCGAGCCGGAGATTGAGATCGTCGGCGAGTGTGACAACGGGACCACGGCCGTCGCATCCATCCGCGACTTGTCACCCGATCTAATCTTTCTCGACGTGCAGATGCCCGCGCTTGATGGTTTCGGTGTGCTCGATGCTTTGAAGGGCGAGCGCACGCCGGCGGTCATCTTCGTCACGGCTTACAACGAATACGCGATTCAGGCTTTCGAGGTAAACGCGCTCGATTACCTGCTTAAACCCGTAGACTGCGCGCGTCTCAGCAAAGCTGTCGAGCGCGCGAAAGCTCAGCTCGCGAAACCAGCGCCGGGTGACGACCTCGACCATCGTTTTCGCGCAATGCTCGAAGACATCAAAACGAGCTCGAAATACTTAAAACGATTAACGATTAAGCTCACCGGCCACACCATCCTGCTGCCGGTCGATGAGATCGATTGGATTGAGAGTTACGGAAACTATCTGAAGGTGCACGCCGGGCGCGAGTCGCACTTGCTACGCGGCACGATGCAGTCGCTGGAGACGAAACTCGATCCGGAAAAATTCGTACGCGTGCACCGCTCAATAATCGTCAACATCGAAAAGATCAAGCAGATCTATCCGCGGTCCAACGGCGATCAGGATCTCGTGCTTCACGACGGTCAGCAGCTCATGTTGAGTCGCAAGTACCGTGACCGGTTTTTCGCCGCGCTCGGGGACCTGTAAACCACACGCTTTCGCCGGCTAAAAGAAACAACGGCACAGCACACCTCAAGCACTTCTCATCACAATTGAGTGGCCGCGCCTCACAACATCTGTACACTCACGCCCCATGAAATTAACGCTACTGCCAAAAAACGCTTCTGCTTCCCTCGCGGACTACCTGGCCTTGCTCTTCGCGCTCATCGCGTTGGGCACAACCATATTCCATCTCGCGTCCGGTACGTCCAAAACCCAGAACGCGCAACAAACCGCAACGCCGCCGCAAGTCACAGCTTTCGTCAACGTCAACGTCATCCCGTTTGACCGCGAACGAATATTCCCGGAACAGACGGTCATCGTGCGTGACGGACGCATCGCTACGATTGGTCCAACCAACGCGATCAAAGTGCCGGATGGCGCGCTGAAGATTGACGGCCGCGGCAAGTACCTGATGCCGGGCCTCGCGGACATGCACGTGCATCTCTCTCCGGGCGCGGGCCGGCAGGACGATCTCGCGAGTCAGCAGTTGCAACTGTTTCTGGCGAACGGCGTGACGACCGTCCGAAACATGATCGGCAAACCCGAACATCTCGCCTTGCGCGATCGTGTGGCGAAAGGCGAACTGCCGGGTCCAACTATTTACACTGCCGGACCGCCGATGCTTGGCAACACCGTGCCAACACCGGAAGACGCCGAGCGCGCTGTGACCGAACAGAAGAAGGCGGGCTACGACTTCATCAAAGTGCACGAAGGTTTATCGCCGGAGACTTACGCCGCGATCGTGGCGACCGCGAAACGCGTCGGCATTCCCTTCGCCGGTCACGTCACGGCAACAGTCGGATTGAAACGCGCGTTGGAAGCTCGACAAACCTCTATCGAGCATCTCGACGGCTACCTGCAAGCAATGGTCGCGGACAAGTCGCCTGTTGCGCCCGGGCCATCGCAAATCGTGCTTGGACCAGTGCTCGAACACATCGACGAAAGCAAGATTCCCGTGCTCGCCGCAGCCACACGCAAAGCCGGCGTGTGGAACGATCCGACGCTCACGCTCTTCAAACTGATCGTCTCCGACGCTAAACCCGAAGAGCTCGCGCAATGGCCTGAGTTGCAATATGTTCCCGCGGGGATGCGTGAAACGTTTACGAAACAGAAGTTGTCCACTGCCAATATCGAGGCGCCACTCAATGAGCGTCAACGTTACATCGAACTGCGCAACAAGATGTTCTCCGCGCTACACGCGGCCGGCGCGAAGTTGCTTGTTGGACCAGACTCGCCGCAGTTCTTTCTCGTCCCTGGCTTCGCCACCCACCGAGAAATACAGAGCTTCGTCGACGCCGGTCTGTCGCCTTACGAAGCGATCGAAGCGGCCACGCGTAATCCGGCGGAATACTTCGCGGAAGTCACGAAAACGCCGCGCGACTTCGGCACGGTGGAAACAGGAATGCGCGCCGACCTGCTGCTGCTCGACGCGAACCCGCTGGAGTCTGTCGCTAATCTTTCGAAGCGGGCCGGCCTGATGGTGCGCGGTCGTTGGCTGCCGGCAAGCGAGCTAAGCAAGATGCTCGAACACATCGCTGCTCTTAACCGTACCGACTCGAGTGTCTCGACCAACTCGACAGTCTCGTCCGTTAACCCAGCCACCTCAACTTCAGCGAAAGCCGATTTCAGCGGCACGTGGATACTCGACAAAAACAATAGCGAAGGACTGCCGCCGGGTATGGACCAGACGATGACTGTCGTGCAGACCGGCGACAAACTCTCGCTCGAAACG
>DASXXL010000119.1:0-9129 GCA_036503085.1 Pyrinomonadaceae bacterium
TACATTTTTACGTGGCTGATCGGCTACTCAGGCTTGATGGGCGCGATCGCGGGCATTCTCATTTGTGACTACTGGGTGATCCGCAAGCAGCATCTGAATCTTGAAGGTTTATTTGATCCCAACGGCCCTTATTCTTACGACACCGGCTTCAACTGGCGCGCCATCCTCGCACTCTTTATCGCGATTGCTCCGGTCGTACCCGGCTTCCTACGTGCGGCGACAACGCCAGGAGGTCAAGTCAGTGAGCCGAATTTCTTTGACACCATCTACACTTACGCATGGTTCGTTACTTTTGGTTTAGGATTCGTCATATACTACGTTTTAACTGCATCTCGAAGGAGTTTTGTGAATGCCACGCACGGTTAAATGCGGATTGATTCAATGTACGAACGCGGCGCCCACGGATGCGCCGATTGAGGAGATCAAGCGGCTCAATATCGAGAAGCACCTGCGCTATCTCGAAGACGCCGCCAAACAGGGCGTGCAGATCATCTGCATGCAGGAAGTTTTCACCACGCCTTACTTCTGCGCCGAGCAGCAGACGCGCTGGTATGAAGCGGTCGAGCGCATACCCGATGGTCCAACCGTGCGCCTGATGCAGGAAGTCGCGAAAGCACACGGCATGGTGATCATCGTGCCGATCTACGAAGAGGAGATCACCGGTGTTTACTACAACACCGCGGCGGTGATCGATGCGGATGGGAAGTATCTCGGCAAGTATCGGAAGAACCACATCCCGCACGTGAACCCGGGTTTTTGGGAGAAGTTTTATTTCCGTCCGGGCAATCTCGGTTATCCTTGTTTCGACACGGCGTTCGCGCGCGTCGGCGTGTACATCTGTTACGACCGTCACTTTCCGGAAGGCGCGCGCGCGCTTGGTTTGAACGGCGCAGAGATCGTGTTCAATCCGTCGGCGACTGTGGCGGGGCTATCAGAATACTTGTGGCGACTCGAACAACCGGCGCACGCAGTTGCGAACGGTTACTTCATCGGCGCGATCAATCGCGTCGGTCACGAACAACCGTGGGACATCGGCGAGTTTTACGGGCAGAGTTATTTCTGCGATCCGCGTGGACAGTTTGTCGCCGAAGCGCCGCGTGATAAAGATGCGCTCGTCGTTGCGGATCTGGACCTCGACAAGATTCGAGAGGTCCGAAACACGTGGCAGTTTTTCCGTGATAGACGACCGGATACTTACGGCGCTCTCGTGGCTGACTAAGAAGGAGTTTATTGAATGGACCTGTCGATCACTGTTAACGGCATGAAGTTCCCCAATCCGTTTGTGCTGGGTTCGGGTCCGCCGGGAACGAACGCGCGCGTGCTCGCGAAGTCGTTTGAGGCCGGCTGGGGCGGCGCGGTCGCGAAGACCGTCAGCCTCGAATCGGCAAAGGTCGTTAACGTCGTGCCGCGTTATGGCAAACTCCGTTCGCGCCGCACCGGCGAAGTGATCGGTTTTGAAAATATCGAGTTGATCTCGGATCGCCCGATCGACGTTTGGCTCGACGAGTTTCGCCAAGTCAAGAAAGAGTATCCCAACCACATCCTGATCGCTTCGATCATGGAGGAGTATGAGAAGAGCCGCTGGCAAGAACTCACGCGCATGGTCCAGGAAACCGGCGTCGACGGTTTCGAGCTCAACTTCTCGTGCCCGCATGGCATGACCGAACGCAAGATGGGTTCTGAAATGGGCGAGCACCCCGACCTCACGGAAGAAGTGACGAGTTGGGTAACTGAAGTCGCGAAGGTTCCGGTATGGGCCAAGATGACGCCGAACATCACGAATATTCGCGAGCCCGCGCTCGCTGCTGTCGCGGGCGGCGCGGTTGGCATTTCCGCCATCAACACGATTCTTTCGGTGATTGGCGTGGACCTCGACACACTGCGGCCGATGCCGACGGTTGAAGGTCACTGCGTGCCGGGTGGTTATTCAGCGCAAGCCGTGCGGCCCATCGCGTTGCGGATGGTGAGTCAGCTCGCGCTTGGTTTGCCCGATGGCATCACCATCAGCGGCATCGGCGGCATTGAGAATTCTCACGACGCGCTTGAGTTCATGCTGCTCGGCGCCTCGACGGTGCAGATCTGCACCGGCGTGATGTTGCAGGGTGTGAAGATGATCGACGAGCTGTGCGAAGGCGTAGAGAAGTTCATGGTCGACAAAGGCTTCGACTCAGTTCAGGAGATGGTCGGCAAGAGCCTGCCCTACTTCTCAACGCACATGGATCTCGTGCAGAAGATGAAAACCGCGAAGCGCTCGAAAGCCGGCGAGGCGAGCCGCGATAATGAATGGGCGCAAAAAGACATTACTGAGAAAACCGCGGAGCTCACTTCAAACTAGGCCACAAAAAGACACAAGAAGCACAAGCCAGAAGAGGTTGACAGTTGGTCCTCTTCAATGCGTTTGTGCTTCTGCCTTTTTGTGGCTTAACTAAACTCTGCGATGACGGGAGCGTGGTCTGACGGGCGCTCCCATTTTCTTGGCTCGATGTCGATCCACGCGCGTACGCTGCGCGGCACGAGCGACTCAGTGATCCAGATGTGATCGATGCGAAGTCCAAGATTGCGACGAAACGCGCCTGCACGATAATCCCACCAGGTAAACTGTCCACCCGTTTCCACGTGTAAACGAAACGCGTCCGTGAAGCCCCAGTCCTTAATGTCCTGCAACGTCGCGCGCTCCTGTTCGCTGAACATGATCCTTCCAGTCCACAGACGCGGGTCGTGAACGTCACGTTCTTCCGGCGCGACGTTGAAGTCGCCACACAAAAGCACCGGCGTCGTTTTGTCATACTGCGTGTCGAAGAACTCGCGCAACCGCCGCATCCAATCGAGCTTGAACACAAACTTCTCCGATCCGACAGCCTGACCGTTGGGAATGTAAACGTTGACGATACTGATGCCTGCGAAGTGCGTGGTGATCAGGCGTGACTGTGCTTCACCGTCGTCGCCGGGAAAACCGCGATGGCTCGTCTCACACGCGCCGCGTGTGAGAATCGCGACGCCGTTGTACGACTGCTGGCCGAAGAGATGACAGTGATAGCCGCGCTCCTGAAACACATCGACGGGAACTTTGTCGTCAGTGCATTTTGTTTCCTGCATGCAGAGCACGTCGGGTTTGACCGCGTCGAGCCAGCGCAGGACAAGCGGCAGCCGCGCGAGAATGGAGTTAACGTTCCAGGTTGCGATTAGCATTGGCCACAGATGAACACAGACTTACACGGACAAGAGCAAACCAGTTATTAGAGCGCCGCGCCGAGCGATATCTTTCGCTTCGATGTGTTCGTGCACGGCGTGAGCGCCGTCACCGCTGATGCCGAGTCCGTCAAGCACGGGAATTCCCATCGCCGCCAAAAAGTTTCCGTCAGACGCGCCACCGACTTGCGCCTCACCGAGTTCGAATCCTAACGACGCGGCAATGCTGCGCGCTTTCTCGAACAGTTCGATCACCTCCGCGGTGCGCTCCATCGGCGGCCGATTGATGCCGCCGGAAACAAAAACTTTCGTGCGCTCGTCAACCGGTTCCAACGTCGAAAGAATATGATCGATCTCCTGCGCCTCCGCTTCGGTCGCGAAGCGCACGTCGATCTCGCCTTCCGCTTGCGCTGCCACAACGTTCGAACGCGTGCCGCCATGGACCACGCCGACATTCAACGTGATGCCCGATCCCGCGAAGTTGAAAGCATGCAGCCGTTCGATCTGCCGCGCGAGCTCGAGAATCGCGCTCGCGCCTTTCTCCGGTTCGAGTCCCGCGTGCGCTGCTTTTCCCTCGACCTTGATCGCGTAAATGCCGGTCCCCTTTCGCCCCGTCTTCACGTGGCCGCCAAGCGCCGGCGGCTCCAACACAAACGCGTACTTCGTACTCTGCTCGCGGGCGACACGCTCGATGAACGGCCAGCCAGACGTGCTTCCGACTTCTTCATCGCACGTCAACACGATCGTCACACCAAAGCGCGGTTTCAGATTCAACTCCGACAACGTGCGCAACACTTCAAGCGCCAAGGCACAGTTTGCCTTCATATCAAAAATGCCCGGCCCGTAAATCCGATCACCTTCGCGCCGCCACGGACGTTCCGCGACCGAACCGCGCGAATGGACGGTATCCGTGTGGCCGACTATCAAAACCTGCTCCGCACTCTCCTGTTGGAAAGCCCTGACGACCAGGTGCTCGCCGAAGTCGTTCACGCTTGCTCGTTCGACTGAATCAACACACGCCAAACCGCGCGCCGCATTCTCGATCAGATCAACCACCGCGCGGCTGCCGTTCTCGTCACCCGAGGGCGACTCCATTTCCACTAACGAGCGTATAAACGATTCGATGTAGCTCTGCCGCTCGCGAAACCTCTCAAGAACGTGACCGGCAAGAGCAGGGGAAACTAGTTGGCCCGTCATAGATTGATCGTTTGCTTGCGCACCGTCAGTGCGTCGATGCGTGGCAGATTCAGATTGAAACCAATGCCGGGCACGTCAGGCGGCGTTATCGTGCCTTGCGCACTCACCGTCACCGGCGGCTCGATGATGTCCTCTTCCCAGTAACGCGCGCTCGCCGACACGTCACCCGGCAAACTGAAACCCGCCAGCGTCGACATCGCGATGTTGTGCGCGCGTCCGACTCCCGACTCCAACATGCCGCCGCACCAAACCGGAATATCGTTCTCACGCGCCACTTGCTCGACGCGTTTCGCTTCCGTGTGTCCGCCGACGCGTCCGAGTTTCACGTTAATGATCTTGCACGACCCAAGCCCGATCGCATGCTTCGCATCCTCGGCGCTGTGAATCGACTCGTCCAAACAGACCGGCGTCTGAATCTGCTGTTGCAGTTTTGCATGATCAAAGATGTCGTCATGGGCCAATGGCTGCTCGAGCATCATCAAATTAAAACCATCGAGCTTCTTGAACAGCGGCACGTCGGCGAGCGTGTAAGCAGAATTCGCGTCACCCATCAAGCGTATATTCGGAAACTCCTTCCGCACGCGTTCGACGATCTGTAAATCCCAACCAGGCTTGATCTTGATCTTGATCCGCTGGTAACCCGCGTCGACTTCCTTGCGAATCTTCTCGAGCAGGATCTCGGGCGTGTCCTGAATACCAATTGAAACACCGCAAGCGATCTCGCGACGCGTGCCGCCGAGATGTTTCCACAACGGCACACCGAGTTTCTTCGCTTCGAGATCCCAACACGCGGTTTCGAGTGTCGCTTTCGCCATGCGATGACCGCGCACGGGTTTCAGCGCCGCAAACACGTTCGCCGCGCTATCGAACTTTTTACTCAATAGCATCGGGCCGAGAAACTCGCAGAGCGTGTCCCAACCGCTGTCGGTCCACTCGTCGCTATAGAAAGGACCTTCGCCCGCGGTGAATTCGCCCCAACCTTCCGTGCCGTCGGCGTCTCTGACGCACGCGAGCACAATGCGCCGTTCAGTGGTGCGGCCGAAGCTTGTTTCGAAAAAGTGGATCAGCGGCAGGCGGATCTCGCGCAGTTCGATCGACTGAATCATCAACAGGAAAGTTGGGCCTCCGTGCAGGCATTATGCCTGTCTGAAGAGCAGTTGTCAGCCTGGGTTTCGCGCCTTGACCATGCATCTGAGAACTGGTAAAACGCACGCACATTTTTCGCCTACCGGCCTCGAATTGTTCCTCCGGTATTCCTCGCAAAATCATGTGCGGAGTTTTGTTTGGTTAACTAACAGCTGGAGAACTGAATTATGCGTGCTAATCTGCCCCCCTCCGTGTTGCGGAGTCGTGTTTTGTATGTGGTTATGGCCGTCCTGTTTGCGGCCTTTATCTGTGGTTACTCCTACTACTTTGCGAGTAGCGTCAAGGCAACTTCGTCAACGATCCTGATTAGTGAGTTTCGCACCCGCGGCCCCGCGGGTGGCAATGACGAATTCGTTGAACTCTACAACGCTACCAACGCGTCCATTGATATTGGTGGTTGGAAGATTAATGCCTCCAATTCATCCGGGACGATTGGCACACGCGTAACGATCGCGGCGGGGACGTCGATTCCCGCGCACGGTCACTTCCTCGCCACCAACAACGCCACCGGCGGATACAGCGGCAGCGTTGCCGGCAATCAGACCTACGCGACGGGCATCACTGACGACGGCGGCATCGCGATTCTCAACACTGCCAGCGTCGTCATCGATCAAGTTGGCATGAGTGCCGGCTCCGCTTACAAAGAAGGAACGATTCTCGGCCAGCTCACCACCAGCGTCAATCGCAGTTGGGAACGAAAACCCGGCGACGGTAGTGGCAGCAGCACCGATACGGACAACAACAGCAATGACTTCCAACTGATCTCCCCGAGCGATCCACAGAATCTCGCAAGCGCGCCGACACCGGCAGTCAACAATCAGGCGATCACTACAAACTGTCCGACTCAACTCAGCACGACTCAAGGCACAGCGACGTCGACTCCAGTAAGCGCAACCGATCCGGATGGCACCGTTGTGAGTGCCACGATCACGAGTGCGCCAGTGACCGGCATCACGCTCGACGGCTTTACGACAGCAGCCGCCACCGGAGGCACCGCAAACGCGACTTTGAATGTCTCCAACGCAACCGCACAAGGAACCTACAACGTCGTCATTCAATATTCGAACAACGATTCACCGACGCCGCAAACCGCGACGTGCACGGTCGTCGTTACTGTCAATCCACCGCCCACTCCAACGCCAACTCCGACACCAACGCCGACTCCCGCCGTTGCGGGTTCAGTGGTGATCAGCCAGGTCTACGGCGGTGGCGGCAACAGCGGTTCGACGCTGAAGAACGACTTCATCGAGATCATCAATCACACCGGCGCGGCGATCAATTTGAACGGCTGGTCCGTGCAATACGCCTCGGCGACGCTCGCGAATTGGCAAGTCACCCCGCTTACGAACTTCACGCTGCAGCCGGGTCAGTATTACTTGATCAAGGAAGCGGCCGGCGCGGGTGGCACTGTCGATCTTCCCGCCGCTGATCAAACAGGATCGATCGCGATGGGCGCGACGTCAGGCAAGGTCGCGCTGGTCAGCAACACGACTGCGTTGATCGGTAATTGTCCGGTCGGCGGAGGCGTCATCGATTTCATCGGCTACGACGGCGCGAACTGCTTCGAAGGCGCCGGTGCTGCGCCGACTCTCACCAACCCGACAGCAGCGCTACGAAAGAACGACGGTTGTCTCGACACCGACAACAACAACAGCGACTTCGTCCAGGGATCACCGAATCCGCGCAACAGCTCGTCGCCGACGAACAATTGCGCTGTCTTGTCCGGCCTCGGTTCTGCAAGTCCGCTCGGCGTGCAACCGGGCGATAGCTCGACGCTGACCGTAACCGTTTTCCCGGCCAGCGATCCGACGAGCACCGGCATAACCGTCTCCGCTGATCTGTCATCGATCGGCGGCTCTGCGGCGCAACCTTTCGCAGCCGGCCCGGGCAACACGTTCAGTTTCCTGGCGACAGTCGCAGTCGGCACCACGCCCGGGCAGAAGTCGCTTCCGGTAACCATCAATGATGCTCAAGGTCGCACCGCCAGCACGACCATCGCGTTGCTGGTCCAACAACCACACGTCGTGATCAGTCAGTTGTATGGGGGCGGCGGCAACAACGGCGCTACTTACGCGAACGACTACGTCGAACTCTATAACCCGAGCGGAATCACGTTCGATCTGACCGGCTGGTCGTTGCAATACACGTCCGCAACCGGCAACAGTTGGGACTTCACCACGCAACCACTCGGCGGCACGATCGCTCCCGGTCATTACTACTTAATCGCGCTTGCTTCCGGCGGCAGCGATGGACTACCGCTTCCGGCAGCCAACATCAACGGCGAGATCAACATGAGCGCCACGACCGGCAAGGTCGCGCTCGTGAGCAGTTTTGATCCGCTCGTCGGTAACTGCCCACTCGGCGATCCGCACATCGTCGACTTCGTCGGCTACGGCGCAACTGCAGACTGCTCTGAAACTGCGAAAGCGCCGGCGCCAAGCGCCACAACCGCGATCTTCCGGGGCAACAACGGCGCGACCGACACCGACAACAATTCAACTGATTTCACGGCCGCAGCGCCGAATCCACGACGCACCGAACCGATCGTTGAGCTCGGTCCCAACGTGTTGAGCAGTGATCCGCGTAAGAACGGCATCAATGCGCCGCGCGACGCGAGTATCACGGTCAACTTCACCGAACCGGTCGACGTGGTCGGTAACTGGTACAACATCAGTTGCGCCATGACCGGACTGCACAACGACGCAACCGTCGCCGGCAGCGGGAAGGTTTGGGTTATCACGCCAAACGTGAACTTCCTCGCCGCCGAACAATGCACCGTTACGATCTTCAAAGATCAGGTTCACGATACGGACACCGACGACAGTGGTCCAAACACTGACACGCTGCCCGCGGACTACGTCGCGACGTTCACCGTTTCAACCGGAACTGCGCCACCGGAACCGCCGAGTGTTCACACAACGTTCGGCAATCCGAGCAACGCAGTCGCGGATCCGAATCAACCGAACAACTACCTGATGGAGAAGCCTGAGTTCACGGTTTCTTACAACAGAGACCTGGGCCGTCCGAATTGGGTGAGTTGGCACCTGACCGACGAGTGGGTTGGCAGTCTCGCACGCGTCGATACCTTCCGGCCGGACCCCGCGGTTCTGCCGACCTGGTATCGCGTGCAGGCGACCGACTTCGCGAGCACCGGTTTCGATCGCGGTCACATGACGCCGAACGCCGATCGCGATAAGGAAACGTCGATTCCGATCAACCAGGCGACGTTCCTGATGTCAAACATGGTGGCCCAGGCGCCCGACAACAACCAGGGACCATGGGCGGCTCTCGAGAACTTCCTGCGCACGCTGTTGCCGGCAAACGAGCTCTACATCGTTTCCGGACCAGCGGGCGTCGGCGGCACGGGCAGTAATGGTTTCTTTAACACGGTCGCGAATGGTCACGTGACGGTTCCGGCTTCGACGTGGAAGGTGGTTCTCGTCCTGCCGAAGGGCGACAACGACATCTCACGCGTCACCGCAGCGACGAGAACGATCGCCGTGATCATGCCGAACACGCAAGGCATTAGAAACGTGGATTGGCACACGTACCTGACGACGGTGGATGCGGTTGAAGCGTTGACGGGTTACGACTTCT
>DASXXL010000120.1:0-5693 GCA_036503085.1 Pyrinomonadaceae bacterium
CAACACGACTACGCGACCGCCGCGGAAGTTTACGGGCGCGGCGCCGAGGTGCCGGGTGTGCCGCCCTGGATGCAGGCGATGAAAGCACGGATGGCGGCGGAAGGCGGCAGCCGCGACACCGCGCGCGAGATCTACACACGCATGTTCGAGCAATCGGCGGATGAGAAAGTGAAGGACATGGCCCACAAGCGTCTGCTGCAACTCGATTCGCTCGACGAACGCGATGCATTGCGCAAGTTGCTCGTTGCTTACCAAAGACGCACTGGTCGCTGTCCGGCAACGTGGCGCGAGATTAACTTGGCGCGCGTACCAACCGATCCTTCCGGCGCGCCTTACGAATTGAAACCCGGCAAATGCGAAGTCGAGTTGGGCCAGGGCTCGGAAATCATCGTTAAATGATCATGGCTGCTGTCGAGATCACAAACCTGACGAAAGACTATGAAGTCGGCTTCTGGCGCAAACGAAAAGTGCGTGCGCTCGACGATCTTTCCTTGTCGATCGACGAGCACCAGATCTTCGGCTTTCTCGGCGCGAACGGCGCGGGCAAAACGACGACGCTCAAGCTGCTCATGCGTTTGATCTTTCCCACCAGCGGCAGCGCACGCATTCTCGGCCACGACATTCAGGACGTTCGCATGCATCGGCGCATCGGTTATCTGCCTGAGAACCCGTACTTCTACGACTATCTCACCGCGCGCGAGCTGCTCGAGTATTGCGCAGAGTTGTTTGGCTTTTCCACCGCGGAACGACGCAAACGCGCGGCTGATTTATTGGCCCGCGTAAAGCTCGACGAAAAACGTTGGGACACGCAGTTGCGCAAGTTTTCCAAAGGCATGCTGCAACGCGTCGGCCTGGCGCAATCGCTCGTGAACGATCCGGAGATCGTGTTTCTCGACGAGCCGATGAGCGGTCTCGATCCGGTGGGCCGTCGTGAAGTGCGTGATCTGATCGCGTCGCTGCGCGACGAAGGCAAAACCGTCTTCATGTGTTCGCACATTCTTTCCGACATCGAGGTGCTTTGCGATCGCGTCGCGATTCTCAAAGGCGGGAAACTCGCGCAGGTGGGCCAACTTGATGAGTTACGCCAGCGTCCGAACGATCCGCATCACCTGGAAGTGCTGGCGACCGGTGCTGACGCTGCGGTGTTGCGACAACATCTCAACCACAACGGCGCGATCTCGCCGACGCCGAGTGGTTTGCGTATCGAGATCTCGGGTGAGAGTGAGATTGAAGCTGTGCTTGCGGCGTTGCGGAAAGCGGGTGGTAAAGTTGTTTCGATTCAGCCTGTGAAGCAGTCGCTTGAAGAGTTGTTTCTCGATTGAGAAGTCTCAGTCCTTGAAGGTAACACCGGCGATTTGCATCTTGATATTCGCGCGGTCGTCGGTGTCTTTGAACCCGGCCAACTCGATCGGCACTTCCATTGTCTTGTTCGGCGGCAATTCGCGCGTTCGAGTGGGAATCACCACCACCGATCTGTCTCGCACCGGTTTGCCCTGGTGGTCCACCACGGCGGCGTAGATTTCCAAACCGTTCAAAGTTTTTCCGGTGAGATTACGCACCGTCGTTTTCAGCGTCATGACGGTATCGCCCAGTGCTCGTTTTGCTTCGAATGCCTCCGGCTCATCGAGCACAAGCCCTGGTTTGTATTTCTCGAACTCCGCTGTGCCAGGTCGAATCGCTCCTTGCAGCGTCGGCTCACCAGAGCCACTGCCGCCCGCGCGCATCAACAAGTAAAAGAAGAGCGCGATGACAACTGCCGCGGCCACGGCCACAATGATGATGAGTGTTTTGCGGGAGGCGCTCTCTTCCGCGCGTCGATCCTGTGTAGCCATAAATCGATTCTACTTGCCTAACTCCCGCGCGATCAATTGTTCGAGTTCGCTGAAGTCGATCGGCTTGGTGATGTAACTGTTGCAGCCTGCGCCTAAAGCTTCGGCGAGAAAGTCGTCCGTATCGTGCGCGGAAACAGCGATGATGGGTGTTTTGGCGAGGTTTGGGAGCTTGCGAATCAGACGCGTGGCGGCCAGACCATCGATCATCGGCAGGCTTAGGTCCATCAGAATCAGATCCGGTTTTTCTTGCGCGGCCATTCTCACGGCCTCTTCACCGTTAGTGGCCTCAATGACCTGGTAGCCGCTCATTTCGAGCAGACGCCGCATCATGAAGCGGTTGTCTTCAGTATCTTCGACGAGTAAGACGGTCATGGGTGCAGGGTCGACGCTCTTCCAAGTTATTGATTTTACTGTATCACTAGAATACGCGCGCCTTTTTTGTTAAGATGCCGCATCGAAACGCAACACCCAAGAATCTGCGGCCGATGTTCAATTAGTACACTCGGCCCTTGGTTGTGAGGTTCCCTCCCCCGGTGGCCCCCAAAACGAGTTTATAGAGCGAAGCGTCCGATGAAGGTATTAACATCGAGAACGGAAGACCGTGAGACCCTTCAAGACCTCGGGCGAGCTTCAATTCAAATCGTTCATGATCTCAAAAATCAGCTCAACGGTCTCAAACTCTATGCCACGTTTCTGCGGCGACGCCTCGAGAAGAGCGAGCGGCCTGAAGACGAGCAGGAAACGATCGTCAAACTCATCGCCGGATTGGACCGCGCGGCGAGCGATTTAGCGACGATTGTCGAATATGGGCGGGAGATTGAGTTGAAAAAGCAAGCGGGGTTTGAGGTGCAGAAGATTTTGCGCACAGTATGTTCGAGTTTTGATGGTCCAGAAACGCAGCTCGTCATGGATCCGAATTCGGCTTCGGTTCAGGGCGACTTCGATCCCTTGAAACTCACGGACGCATTCAAGTGGATCTCGACGGCGGCGATCAAAAACCGGCTGACGGGCGAGGAAGAGAGACCCATCACCATCACGGTTTCGGCGAATAACAGTGACGAGGCAACGATCGAGTGGTCCGTTTTGAAGAAGCTGGACCACGATCCGTTTCACTCGTTTGTCGGCAGCGAAGAGATCCGCCTGGCCCTCGCGGCGAAAATAATCGAGGCCCACGGTGGGTCGGCAACCTTGGCGGACGATCGATTTGTAGTACAGCTTCCGCTTTCCGGATAACACCCCCGACTAACTACATACTTGTGAAGGAGCAATAATAATGGGCCCTCAAGGTGCGGCGGTTTCCAGAGAGGAGAAGAAGGTGGAAAACAAAGAGGTGCGAATTCTTGTTGTAGATGATGAGCCGATCATGGCCGATTCTCTGCGCCAGAATTTCCTTGAAGAAGGGTACTCGGTAGACACCGCGGCTACCGGAGCAGCCGCCATCGAACTCTTCGATCAGGGCGGACACCATCTGGCGATTTGCGATTTGCAGTTACCAGACATGGACGGTTTGGAAGTGTTGCGTCACATAAAAGACGCGCGACCAACAACCGAAGTGATCGTTGTCACTGGCTATGGCTCGGTGCAGAAAGCAGTGGAAGCAACGAAAGGCGGCGCATACTACTTCGTCGAGAAACCGTTTGGCTTTGAAGAGTTGCAACCGCTTGTCGAGAAGGCGCTCGAACGCCGCGAGCTCGTCGCCGAAACCGCAAACATGCGGCGCCAGCTTTCTACGCGGGCCGAATACTTCAACATCATCGGCGCTTCAAAGCCGATGCAGACGATCTACGAAACTATCGAGTCGGTCGCGAAGTCTGATGCGAATGTTTTGATCGTCGGCGAGTCGGGCACGGGCAAGGAGTTGATCGCGAACGCGATTCATTATCAGTCCCTACGTTCGAAGAAACCGTTCATCAAAGTAAACTGCGCGGCGCTGCCGAAAGAACTGATTGAGTCGGAACTCTTCGGCCACACCAAGGGCGCCTTCACCGGCGCGCACGCCGACAAGGAAGGCCTGGTCCAACACGCCGCGGGAGGCTCGCTGATGCTCGACGAAATCGCGGAAATGCCGATCGAGTTGCAGCCGAAACTGTTGCGCGTGTTGCAGGAACGAAGCTATCGCAAGATTGGTTCGGAAAAGACGTACGCGGTCGATTTCCGGCTTGTTTGTTCGACTAATCGCCCGCCGGCGGACGCGATTCGCGATGGGCTCCTGCGCGATGACCTCTTCTATCGCATCTCCACAATCACGATTCATGTGCCGCCGTTGCGCGAGCGCAGTGAAGACATTCAGCTTTTGACCGAGCACTTTCTGCACATGTACGCGCAGAAATACGAGCGACCGATTACGGGCGTGTCGCAGGCCGCGTATCAGCGTTTGTTCAGTCACACGTGGCCGGGCAACGTCCGCGAGTTGCAAAACGTGATCGAGCGCGCGGTGCTGCTGGCCAAAGACAAACAGATCGAACCGATCGATCTGCCGTTCGACAACGGCACCGTGCCGGAAGGAACGTCGGCAAACGTTCAGTGGGATGTGCCGCCGAACATGACGCTGGAAGACATCGAGCGGCTCGTGATCGAGCGCACGTTGCAGCGCACGGGCGGCAACAAGCAGGCGGCGGCAAATCTTTTGGGCATCTACCGGCCGCGGCTCTACAGCAAAATCAGAAAATACAACATCGACGTACCGTCATTGGTGTCGGCCTGAGGGTTGCGGCCCAAAACTTAGCCGGGGCCGTTCTTCTTTGTGAACCTCTGTGTTCTCTGTGTCTCTGTGCTTAATACTTTCTAGCAGACTCAACCACAGAGACACAGAGAACACAGAGGTTCACAGAGAATCACTTAGGAACCGACCTTTAGATGTCTACCCGCTTATCCGTGCCTTCGAACAGCATCCGCCTGCGCGGCCTCGACGCGCTGCGCGGCATTGCCTGTTTGGCGATCGTTCTTTATCACGCGACCGATCGAACTGCAGTGCCGGCGGGCCTGCTGCAGTATCCGGTGCGGGTGGTCCATTTCCTCATCTCCCAAACCTACATCAGCGTTTTTCTCTTCTTTGTAATTTCCGGCTTTTGCATTCACCTGCAATGGGCGCGCACGCGGGCGCGTGGCGAAGAACCGAAGATTCCGTTTGGCGCGTTCTGGAAACGGCGTATTCGCCGGCTCTATCCGCCTTACGCGATTGCGCTAGCGCTTTACCTCGGTATCACAGCGCTCACTGTCGGTCTGCCGATCACGCGCTTCGTCGTCTACGACGTCGGGATGCACCTGCTGATGCTGCACAACCTCGACTCGCACACGGCCTATTCGATCAACGGGATCTTCTGGACGCTCGCAATCGAGGAACAACTTTACCTCGCTTACTTTTTGTTACTATTCATACGCGGTCGCTGGGGTTGGACCGTCACGCTGCTCGTGTGTTTGTTTGCGCGCGTCGGCTGGATGTTCTTCAGTCATCTCGTGTGGCTGAAGACGGGATTCGGATTGCCGGTCCCGGAAGCGGCCGCGTCACACTGGTTCACGTGGGCGCTCGGCGCGCTCGCGGTCGAAGCCGTCTATGGCGTGGTTGAATTGCCGCGCTGGACGCGCGATCTGCGCATCGCGACCGTCGTGATCACAATCGCATCGATCATCTCCGCGTACTTGCCATCGATCTCCAAAGACACTCCGCTGCACGACGTGTGCTGGTTTCTGATTCATCCGCTGTGGGCGCTCGGCTTCTTCATCGTCGTCAACCGGCTCGTGATTGCGGAACAGGGTTGGATACGTGAGTTGAGACTGCCGTCGCTGATCTCGATGTTCGCGACGCTCGGGCTCTTTTCGTACTCGATGTACCTGACGCACGAGCTAACGATCATGCAATCG
>DASXXL010000121.1:0-2657 GCA_036503085.1 Pyrinomonadaceae bacterium
TGGTTCGTCAGGTTCACGATCGTCGCGCGGTCAGTCGTCGCTTCGTAGTTGATTCTTAGCTCGTTGCCTATTAAAGCGTACGTGACGTTTGCGCGGAGATTACCGGGATAACCCTCTTCGCCGTCGGCGCTCAAATATTCAAGACGCAACATCGGCGAAGATTCGGACGTTTCGTCATTGACTGTCCACACACGTTTATCAAACCCACGAAACCCGCCGTGCAGATGATTCACGCCGTCGTTCTGCGTGAGCTGATACTCAACACCATCGAGCGAAAACTTCCCGCGCGCGATACGGTTCGCATATCTTCCGATCAACGGCCCAAAATAGAGCGGATTCCGAACGTACTCTTCGAGCGTGTCGAAACCAAGCACCACGTCAGCAAACGTTCCATTTCGATCCGGCGCAAGCAGCGACACGATCGCGCCGCCATAGTTCGTGATCGACACCTCAAACCCGTCGCTATTCTTCAACGTGTAGAGGCTGACGTCGCGGCCATCCGTCTTCCCGAAATGTTTGCTGGTGATCACTGCCGCAACTCGCCGAACACGCGGTTCGCCTCTTCCAAGGTCTCGATCGAACCGACGTCGTACCACAGCCCCGGCACTTTCCACACGTAGAACGGTACGCGCGGATATAGCCATTGGACCAAACGGCCCGGCTGGTCGGGATTGTTTCCTTCGGCGATGTATTGATGAATCAACGGCAGGGTCGACTTGGGATAGTAGTAGAGCGCGATGCCGGTGAGTGTACTCTTCGGTTCCTTTGGTTTCTCTTCGAAGTAGGTGATGCGATTCTCAGCGTCGATCTCGATCGCGTTGTACTTCTTGATCTGTTCGAGATCGCCGACATCGTAAACGCCCGTGACCGGCGCGTTCTTCTGCCGGCAGTAGTCGCCAAACTCGGAAAGATCTTCGCTGAACAAATTGTCGCCGCCGATCACGATCACGTCGTCGTCGATCTCAAACTTCGTCAACACGAGATGCATATCGCCGATCGCGCCGAGCTTGTTTGAGTCGTCGGTGCTGCCGTCGTTGACGATCGTGAAACGAAAGTGCAGGTCCGGACGATAACCGCTGGCCCAGTTTTCAAAATGCTTATCAAACTTCGCGTTCGTGACGATGTAAGCCTGGTCGATGTAGCTGATGTCGGCAACGTTGTCGAGCACGTGCTCCATCATCGGCTTGCCCGCGACCGGCAGCAGCGGCTTGGGCTGGTTGAGTGTCAACGGATAAAGCCGCGTGGCATAACCCGCGGCCAGAATGATCAGTTTCATCGAATTTCTTCCGCCCCATTTGAAGCCTCGCAAACGTAGATCTCCGGCCTCAGTTTCGTGATTCGTTCGTACTCGCTCGCAACGTAGCGCTTGAATTCTTCGACCTTTGCGACGTCAACCAGATTCACGGTGCTGCCGCCGAAGCCGCCGCCCGTCATGCGCGCGCCGTAAACACCTTCGACTTTGTTCGCGAGTTCCACCATCAAATCCAGCTCTTCGCTACTCACTTCGTAATCGTCGCGCAAACTGCGATGCGACCCCGCCATCAACTCACCAAAACGATGCAGATCGTGTTGCTCCAACGCTTCGCCCGCCGCCAACACGCGCGCGTTTTCCGTGATCACATGAAGGCAACGACGATAAACCACTGCATCAAGATCGCGCCCGTATTGTTCGAGCTGTTTGAGCGTCACGTCGCGTAACGCCCGCACGTTCGGCAGGAACTGGGCCAGATGCTTCACACCCGCTTCGCATTGCGCGCGTCGTTCATTGTAAGCGCTCGACGCGAGCGCATGTTTCACCATCGTGTTGCAAATAACTAGGTTCACTGTGTCAGGCAGCGGCAGCAGTTTGTAATCGAGCGAACGACAGTCGAGCAGCAGCGCCTTTTGTTCCTTGCCGAACAGAGACACGAACTGATCCATGATGCCGACCCGCGCCCCGACATATTCGTTCTCCGCTTGCTGACACAACAACGCGAGCTCGCGCCGATCGATCGTCAGGTTTGAATTCGCCACGAGCGCGCACGCGGTTGCCACTTCGACCGCCGCCGAAGAGCTCAAGCCGGAACCGAGCGGAACCTCACCGCGCAGCTCGAGCCGTGCGCCGCGCAGACGGTGACCGGCGCGTTCGAGCATCACGGCGACGCCGACCGCGTAGTCGCTCCAGTGATGTTCGGACTGGCGCTGCGGCTGGTCCATATCGAATTCGATCTCGTCGTTGAAGTTTTCCGATTTGATTTGCAGCTTGCGATCTTCGCGCGGCCACACGGAGGCGAACACAGACAGGTTGATCGCCGCCGGCATCACGAAGCCGTCGTTGTAATCGGTGTGTTCGCCGATTAGGTTGACGCGCCCGGGCGCGCGAAACTTTCGTGGAGAATTATTGTTGAGGGTTTGCGACATCGAGCACTATCCGCCACACGCCATTTTCGTTCTGCCAGATCCTGACATAGCTGCCGCGTTCAGTCACGCGGGCGGCGTCTGTGACTTCGTAAGTGCCGTAAGTGTAGCCGAGATCGCCGGAGCGCGAGACGTCGCCGCCGGTCGTGGTCCAAGTCACCTGCCCTTTCGCCGCTTCGAGTGCGTTGGCGGAAACAGTGCGGCCGATGTATGGCAGATTTCCCGCGCGATACAGCCGCACGTTTGGCGACGCGTAAGAC
>DASXXL010000122.1:0-9116 GCA_036503085.1 Pyrinomonadaceae bacterium
TTCTTTAGCGTGGTTGACATCTTCTCGGACTCTGAAATTACGACTCTAAAACTTTGGGACGAAAAGCCGGCGGCACGATGCTGTTGTCGAAAACGTTGTAAGCCGCTTGCTCCGCATCGGGCATCGGCGACGACTCGGCCCACGTTGTGTCTTCGTCGATCTCACGAACGACATCTGCCGTGATCGCGTCGAGCTTTTCTTTCGAGGCCACATTGCAGTCGAGCAGATATTTTTCAAACCGATCGACCGGATCGTTGTTCTTTTCCCACCACTCGATCTCGCCTGGCGTGATGTAGCGCTGATCGTCGTGCTCGGCGTGGCCTTTGCGGCGATACGTCTTCGCCTCGATCAAAACCGCGCCGCCACCGCGACGCGCGTAATCCGCGGCTGCTTTCGTCACTTCGTAACACGCGATCACGTCGTTGCCGTCGACGATGTAAGCCGGAATACCATAGCCCGCGGCTTTCTCCGCAAGATCTTTAACAGCTGTTTGCAAACTCGTGGGCGTCGAATACGCGTAGTGATTATGTTCGGCAACGACGAGCAGCGGCAGTCGCTGCACTGCAGCGAAGTTCAAGCCTTCGTGAAACGCGCCGGTGCTCATGCCGCCGTCGCCGATGTATGCGACGCCGACAAACTTTTTCTTCTGCATGCGCGCGCCGAGCAGGATGCCCGTCATCACCGGGATCATGTCGCCGAGATGCGAGATTGGACCAATGAAGCCCTTCTGCATGTCGCCGAAGTGAATGTTGAGATCTCTGCCGCCCGACGGCCCCCACGCCTTCGCCATGTACTGCGCGAAGATCTCGCGCGGCCTAATGCCTTTGACGAGCACCGCGCCGAGGTCGCGAATCAGCGGCGTGATGAAGTCGTGTGGTTGTAGCGCGTAAGCCGTGCCGACCGCGGTTGCTTCCTGGCCCAGCGAACGAAACACGCCGCCGACGACTTTTGTTTGGCGATAAAGATTAACGAGCCGTTCTTCGACGAGCCGCGTGAGCTTCAGGTAGCGATAGAGTTCGAGTAGTTGTTCGGGCTTGAGCGTGGTTTCGCTCGTGCAACTCAGCGGCTCACCGTTGGACTTTGGAGGGCTGTATTTCGTGTCGATATTCATCGGTTTTTTATCCCCTTCCTTTCTGAGTCGCGCTTGCGGGAGACTCAGGGAAGGGGATTTAAGAGATTTACAAATGACGAAACCTAAATATGAATCGCGAGATCGTGCACGCCTTCGGCGGCTTCCATCACCGCTTCGGAAACGGTCGGGTGCGCGTGCATCGTGCGGCCGAGCTCGTCGGCGGTTGATTCGAGTTGCATCGCCACGCACGCTTCCGCTATCAACTCCGTCGCGTGTGGGCCAATGATGTGGACGCCGAGAATCTCGTCGTACTTCTTCTCGCTGACGATCTTCACGAATCCTTCTTCTTCGCCGATGATGCGCGCTTTGCCCGAAGCCGAGAACGGAAAGCGTCCGATCTTCACGTTGTAGCCCAGGTCTTTGGCTTTTGCTTCCGTCAAGCCGACGGAGGCGACCTCCGGATCGCAGTAAGTGCAGTTGGGCACGAGCCGCAGATTGATCGGGCGCACGTCTTTTTGTCCGGCAAGATGTTCGACCGCAACTATGCCCTCCTTCGACGCGAGGTGCGCCAGCAACGGCGTCGGTACGACGTCACCGATCGCGTAGACGCCTTTCTCCGCGGTCTGCTGATACTCGTCGACCTGTATGAAACCACGCTCGACTTTGATCTTCGTGCCTTCGAGACCGAGTCCCTGCGTGTAAGGCATGCGTCCGACGGCGACGAGCAGCATCTCCGCTTCCAGCGCCACGTCGCCCTTGGCATTTTTACCGCTGACTTTCACGCCGGTCGCGGTCTTCTCCATCTTTTCGAGCTTCGTACCAACCAGCGACTTGATGCCGCGCTTGCGAAAACTACGTTCGAGCTCTTTCGAAACTTCTTCATCTTCCAGCGGCACTATCGACGGCAACAACTCAACAATCGTGGTGTCCGCGCCGAAGCGCGAGTAGACCGAGGCAAACTCGACGCCCACCGCGCCACAACCCATCACGATCAGCGACTTCGGCACCTCTTTCAACTCGAGAATGTGATCGCTGTTGACGACGGTCTTGCCGTCAGTCTCAAAACCCGGAATCGGCCGCACTACTGAACCGGTGGCGATGATGATGTTTTTCGTCTGAATCGTCTGCGTCTTGCCTTCGGCGTCGGTCACTTCCACGCGGCCCGGCAGGGCGAGTTTTCCGGTGCCTTTGATCACCGTGACCTTGTTCTTCTTCATCAAGTACTCGATGCCCTTCGAATTTTTCAGCACGACCTTGTCTTTTCGCTTCTGCACGTCGGCAAAAGCCAGCTGAATTCCCGAAGCCTGCACGCCGAAATCCGCCGCGTGCTGCGTCTGCTCGTAAACATGCGCCGACATCAGCATCTGTTTCGTCGGAATGCACCCGCGCAGCGTACACGTACCGCCCAAGCGGGTATCCTTTTCAACGATTGCAGCCTTTAGTCCTAACTGACCCGCGCGAATTGCTGCTACATAACCTCCCGGACCGCTGCCGATAATCGTCACGTCAAACTGTTCGTTTGCCAATTTATTCGGAATCCCCTCTTAGACCAGTGATAGATGTTAAAAGACCGGGCATTATAATCATTTCGGTAAACCACACACAAAAGGACCAAATCATGAAGCATTCTGAAGGTTTTCTGAAACTAGTCGACGATGCGAAGAGCCGTGTGCGCGAGGTATCCGTGGCGGAAACTCAACAGCGGATGCGCGACGATAACAACGTAAAACTGATCGACGTGCGTGAAGATCACGAGTGGGACGACGCGCACGCCGCGGGCGCGATACATCTCGGCAAAGGCATCATCGAACGCGATATCGAAGCCACCGTGCCCGACAAAGACACGGAACTGATTCTTTATTGCGGCGGCGGTTTTCGCTCAGCGTTGGCTGGCGACGAACTGCAAAAGATGGGTTACACGAACGTGTTTTCGATGGCTGGTGGTTGGAAAGCGTGGAAGGAAGCGGGCGGAGAAACTGAAAAGTAAAGCCATCCACAGATTACACGGATTCTGCGTAATCTGTGGATGGCTTGTTGGGTTTAGAACTCGACGCGGGCCGCGAACTGCACTTGCCGCTCACGGAACAACGTGCTGTCGGCGCCAGTCACGTTGAAGAACGGATTGGTGCCGGCGCCGTTGAACGTCAACGTCGAACCGGAAAGATTGTAAAGCGTGCCGTTGACGACCGTGACCTGCGTGCGGTTGAAGACGTTGAAGCCTTCCGCCAGCACTTCGAGTTTCACTTGCTCAGTCAGGCTGAAGCGACGTGAAAGCCGCGCGTCAACGTACCAGATATTCGGCTGCTTGAAGAAGTTGCGCGGAAACAGCGCAAACCTCGTGGAACCACCCGAACCATTCGCGCCACCGCCCGGCGTTTGGTTGGAAGCAAAACCAAAAGACCGCGGATCGATGCTGCCGCTGATGTTGCCGGTGACGCGCTGTCCTGAAAACGCGTTCAGGATCGGCGCAATCGTCCAGCCGTTGAAGACGTGTTTCGCCACGCCCTCAGCAAACGGATTCGGCATGTAAACCACGCTCGTCACAAACTTCTGCCGGCGATCGAAAGCCGACAATCCCTTCTCACCCGCCTGGTCGAAAGCGTTGAAAGGCAGGTTGTTTGTAGTGAATGTGGTCGAGCTCTGGCCGTTGTCCATCGCTCGCGACAACGTGTAGTTCGTCTGGAATTGCAGTCCTCTCGTCAAACGGCGATTGGCTTGCAACACGAGCGCGTGATACTTCGAATAAACGTCGCTGCGGATCTCGGTGAGTTGAGCGAACCGCGTGTCCGGACGCGAGCCGGTAAACAGCGGCGTCAGGTAAGTCTGGCCGTTCGCTGGTCCACCGACGACGCTGAGCGCAACCGTGCGAGTAGGCGCCGGCAGGTTGGTGTCGACGAAGTTTGGTAACGAGTTGCCAAAGCTGCCGAGATACGACGCCGACACGACCGTGTTTCTCGTGACCTCACGCTCAACGATGAAATCCCACTGATGAATCTGCGGGAGCTGAAAATCATTGTCGAAGAACTGCACCGCGCCGACCGGTGGGTTGGACGCAGGCAGCAGGTTCGGATAGATCGGCAGGAACGCGCAATCGTCCGCGCCGACTGCCGGAGTCGCGCCGGTGCAAGCGAACGGCAGGTTGCTGGCGCTGGTGGTGAACTGGCGCTGCCCTTTATCGATACCGACGCCGGTGTTGACGAGGGTGTTGTAAACGGTCGAGTTGATCACGCGGCCGTAATAGATGCCCCAGCCGCCGCGCAGACTCGTTTTGCCGTCGCCGGTCAGGTCGTAAGCAAAACCGATGCGCGGACCGAAGTTGTTTTTGTCGCTGACCTTGTTGCTGGTTTGCGGCAGGAGTGGATTCGGGTTCACCGGATCCGGGTTGCGCTGGTATTCATAACGCAAGCCGAGATTCAGAGTGAGTCGCGGCGTCGCACGCCAGTCGTCCTGGATGAAGTAGTTGAGGTCCTGCGTCTCCATGTTCAGGCCGAGCACGCCGAAGCCCTGGTTGAAGTTACCCGCGTAGCACTTGCCAGCCTTGCGGAAAACGGTCGGCGTCGCGGCGCTGACGGGACTAACGCAGCGTCCCAACGGGCTCGCGCTGCTCGACAAAGCGCGAATTGCGCCGCCCGTCTGGAAGTTAACGTAATCGACGATGAAATCCGCGATGCCGGTCGTCGCGCCGGTGTAGTTGAACTCACCACCGGAGAAGCGCAGGTTGTTGATGATGTCTTTGACGAAGTTGACGTCGCCGCCGAACTTCCAGGTGTGATTGCCGCCGGTTAAAGTCACCGTGTCGGCAAACTGCCAGCGTCGCTCATCGGGAAACGCCGCGCGTTCGAGAAACTCGGGCATACCGAACGAGAATGTGCTCGCGCCGACGAGAATCGTTTGCGGTGAACGGCCACCGACTGCCGTCGTCGGCTCGCCGGCTACCGGCGGCTGACTAAATTGAAACTCGTTGTCACGGCCCCACTGCATACGGAATTCGTTGAGCAGTGTCGGCGTGATCGTCGAAGCGAGCTTCACGTTGACGGAATCGATCTGGACGAAGTCGTCGCCGAAGTTGTCGATCGCGCGCGTGTTCGTGGCCTGCGTTTGAATACCGGCCGGAGAATCCCAACGCAAACGGTTGTAACTGACGGTCAACGTGTTCGCATCGTTGATGCGCCAATCGACCTTGGGGAGGAAGAGCTTCTGATCGCCGGTGCGCGGAACGGGACCAGAGATGCTCGCGAGGAAGTTTAGCGTGTTATCGATCTGCGCATTCGTCAGACCGCGATTGATCAACGCCGTGCGGTTTGACGAGCTCAGGTTCAGAAAACCGTTCTGGCCAAAGACCGACAAACCGGGGAAGTTGCGTTTCTGCTGATCGTAGCTGAAGAAGAAGAACGCTTTGTCTTTGACGATTGGACCACCGATCGTGCCGCCAAACTGATGGCGCACGTCTACGGGTTTATAACCAACCGGCGTGAACACTCCATTAACCAATGCCTGGCGAAACGCGAGCGGATTGCGTGCGCCCCACTTGTTGTTGCGTTGGTAATAGAACGCGCCGCCGTGGAAGTCGTTCGTACCGCTCTTCGTGATCGCGTTGACCACGCCGCCGGCCGAACGGCCATATTCCGCCGAGTAGCTCGAAGTGTTGACCTGAAACTCCTGAATGGCGGCCTGGCTGATTGAATAACTGATGCGCGTGCGGCCACGTTCTTCGGCGAAGAACGCCTGGTTGTTATCGCCGCCGTCAATCGTGTTGTTGTTCAGCAGTCCGGAGATGCCGCGGAAGCTGATCAAGCCAAAGGTGCCATCGGGGACAGCGCCGGGAGTGAGCAGTGCGAAGTTGGACCAACGGCGTCCGTTTATCGGGAGCTCGTTGATCGAAGTCTGGTTGATGTTGCTCGAGAAGTCCTGTTGCGTGGTGTTGATAACCGGCGCTTCAGCACTGACGTCGACTGTTCCCGTGACCGGTCCGACGGAGAGCGAAACTTCGAGGGGCGTTTCGCGTCCTACTTCCACGATCACGTTCTCTTGTGTCAGCGGACTGAAGCCGGATGAGTTGACCGTGACGGAGTATCTTCCCGGCTGCAGGTTAGCGACTTTGAAACGACCAGTGTCATCGGTGGTAGCCGAATCTTCCTGGTTCGTTTCCGTGTTCTTAACGCTTACCGAAGCGCCGGGCACGACCTCCTTGTTGGGATTGGTTACTACGCCGCCGATCGCGCCCGTGGTCGTCGACTGCGCAAAGGCAATAGCGCAAAGACCGAGCACCAACAGGCCCGCGAGCGAAAACTTTATGATTTTCGGCATCTTGGGGAACTCCTTATGAACAGGTTACGGTTGACAGTTTTGAAAGGCTTTCGCGTTGTAAGAAGCAGACTTCTATCACGCTCCGTCCGCTTTTAGCAAGATTTAGATTAAGGGCGGGCGATTAAATCTTTGTAAAAGAAAACGCGGATGATGTGGAGTAGATCCGCATCATCCGCGTTACCGCTGTTAACGACGACTAAAACTCGAAACGAACGGCCAACTGAATCTGACGTTCGCGGAAGAAGAAGCCGTTGGAAAGGTCGCTCGGCGTACCGAACGTCGGGTCGAAAGTAGCAATCACGTTCGAGCCCGAAGCACTGAGCACGTACATGCGGTTGTTCACACCCGTCACCTGCGTGCGGTTGAAGATGTTGAAGCCTTCTGCCAGGAATTCAATCTTCGAACCTTCAGTCACGCGGAAGCGACGCGAGATGCGCATGTCGACGTACTTGATCGATGGCGTGTGGAACGCATTGTTCGGAGTCAAACCGAAACGCAGCGATCCGTTCGAACCGTTGATACCACCGGCCTGACTCGTACCGAAGGTGTTGGCAGTAGCAACAGCCGCGGGCGGAGTGAAGGCGTTGGTAACCGCAGTAAAGCGGAAGCCTGAATACATGTTGACGATCGGCGCGATCGTCCAGCCGTTCAGGATTGCCTTGCCGGTATCACTGAGTCCGCTGAAGTTCGTGTTGTAGACAACGCTGGCAACAAACTTGTGACGGCGGTCAAACGGAGACAGGCCACTATCGCCCTGCGGATTGAAAGGATCGAAGAGCGCCGAGAAACCCGGAGTAAACGTCGCCGAACTCTGCGAACCGCCATTGTCCTGCGCGCGCGAAAGCGTGTAGCTGGTCTGGAACTGCAAGCCGTGCGTCAGACGACGATTCGCCTGCAACACCAGCGCGTGATACTTCGTCGAGAGGCTGTCGCGTATCTCGAGGATGTTGCCGAACGAAGTGTTCGGTCGCGTGCCGGCGTAGAACGGAAACACCCACGTTTGGCCCGCGAATGGACCATCGACAATATTGACTCTGCCTTGTTTAGTCGGCTCACTCAGGTTCGTGTCGACAAACGTGGTCAGGTTTTTTCCGTAGCTGAAGAGATAGCTCGCTGAGACAACCGTATTGCGCGCCACTTCGCGTTCGATAATCACGTCGCCCTGGTGAATCATCGGGTTACTAAATCCGTTGCGGAAGTAGTTTACCGCCGCGGTTCCCGGAGGCGCTGAGGCCAGAATGTTCGGGAAGACCGGCGCAGCCGAATTCGTTGCGGCAACCGAACTAACCGACTGACCAGTCGTCAAACCGGTATTGATGAGCGAGTTGATGATGATCGTGCCATTGACACGGCCGTAGTAAATTCCGTAGCCGCCGCGCAGGCTGGTCTTGCCGTCACCGGTTAGGTCAGCCGCGAAACCGATACGTGGTCCGAAGTTGTTCTTGTCACTGGGGCGGTTGCCAGTTTGCGGCAGCGCCGGATTGACGAGGAACGGCTCGGGAAACTGCTCGTAATCCCAACGCAAACCGAGATTGAGCGTCAGCCGTGGAGTTACGCGCCAATCGTCCTGCGCAAAGAACGCCCAGTCAGTTGTATGGAACTGGAAGCGCGGTGGTCCAAAACCCTGCTGGAAGTTGCTCGTGTAGCACTTGCCGGCGATGCGTGTGCTGGTGGAGCAGAGCGAACCGCCGGTAGCCAGGGCGCCGCCGGAAGTGAAGTTCACGTAATCAACGATGAAGTCGTTGATGTTGCCGTAGGTGTAAGCACCTGCGCCGGTGAAAAGGTTCTCGTCGATGTCGCGCACCCGATTGATGTCGGTGCCAAACTTGAACGTGTGGTTGCCGCCGGTGATCGTCATGCTGTCGGCAAACTGGAACCGTCTTTCGTCGGGCAGCGCCACGCGATCGAGGAAGTTTGCTTTACCGAAGGTCAATCCGTTTGTCAGCGTCACTTGCGGCGAGAAACCGTTCGCGGTAGTCGGCTCGCCCGGCAGTGGTGGCTGCGCAAATGCGGAGTCGAGCTCATCGGCCCACTGAAAACGAAATTCATTGAGCACGGTGGGTGTGAGCGTTGAATTCAAACGCAGGTTCAGCGAATCGATCTCGACGAAGTCGTCGCCGAAGCCGGCGCGATCGCGCGTCACAGTTGCGCCGGTCTGCACGCCTGCCGGTGAATTCCAGCGAAGGCGATTGTACGTGGCACTAAACTGGTGGTTCGAGTTGATCTGCCAATCGATCTTCGGCAGGAAGAGCCGCTGATCGCCGCGTCGTGGCGTCTCACCGGTCAAGCTGTTAAGGAAGGTCAGCGCCGAATCGATCTGTGTATTCGTTAGCCCGCGTGCCGTCAAATTCGTGCGGTTCACCGTGTTCAAGTAACCGGGCGTGCTGAACACCGCCACGCCAGGAAAGTTTCGCCGCTGCTCGTCGTAACTGAAGAAGAAGAACAGGTGGTCTTTGACGATTGGACCACCGAGCGTGCCGCCAAACTGATAGCGCACGTCCTTCGGTTTCAACGCTTCGCGAGTCGAGACGCCGTTGACCAAACGATTGATGAAAGAGCCCGGGTTGCGCGCGCCCCACTTGTTGTTGCGATCGTAAAGGAACGCCGAACCGTGAAACTCATTCGTTCCTGATTTCGTGACGGCGTTGATAACACCGCCGGCCGAACGGCCGTACTCAGCCGCGAAGTTTGAAGTGTTGACCTGAAACTCGCGAATCGCAGCCTGGCTGATCGAATA
>DASXXL010000123.1:0-6384 GCA_036503085.1 Pyrinomonadaceae bacterium
GGGCGAAGTACCGACAGACTTTTGGGAAACAGCGCGCGTCGCGTTGGAAAAGGAGAAGTCGGACATCGTGATGCTCGCGGAGGCGCACAAGCCCGAGTTGCAGGTGAAGGCGTTTGATCTCGATTACTCGTGGCCGTTGCACAGTGCGCTGACGGACGTGTTGCAGGGGCGCGCGCCGGCCTCGGAGTTGCGGAAGGCGTGGGAGAAGGAGGTGCAGGAGTGGCCCAAGGGCGCGCTGCACATGCGCTTCTCGGACAATCACGACGAGCGGCGGGCGATCGCGCGATTTGGTGAACCGGCGGCGCTGGCGGCGTCGGCGTTTGTGTTCACGCTCGATGGCGTGCCGATGATTTATAACGGGATGGAAATTGGTGACACGACGGAGTCGGGTGCGCCGGCGTTGTTTGAGAAGCTGCCGATCTTTTGGGCGTTTGCGGAGCGGCGGCCGGAGTTTCGCAAGTTTTATAAGGAGATGATGGCGCGGCGGCGGGCGAGCGTGGCTTTGCGGCGCGGAACGCTTGAGTGGGTCGCGAACTCGGATGAGTCGCGGATCGTGTCGTTTGTGCGGCGCTTTCAGAGTGAAGAGGTTTTGGTGACGATCAATTTTTCGAGCGTGCCGTTTAGCGGGACGGTGAGAGGGAAGAAGGTTTCGCTGGGCGCGTGGGAGTTTAAGTTCGACGGCCTTAAGGAAGGTGATTCAAAAGCTAGTGTCGAACCGGATGTCAAAAGGGATTGGCCCACGGCGGCGAAGGACGGCTTCGGCACGTCGACGACGCTGGTATCGAAAGTGTGGTTCACGCTGGCGAACGGTGTGATGACGGAGGTGTTCTATCCGACGATCGACGCGGTGAAGGTGAAGCAACTCGAACTGCAAGTGCACACCGGCGGTCGTGTCGAAACCGAGTTGCACGACACGATTCATCGGCTGGACGTATTGAACCCGTCGGCACTAACGTTTCGGCAGATCAATACGGCGCAGAGTGGTCAGTACACGATCACGAAAACTTACGTTACCGATCCGCAACGCAACAGCCTGCTGGTCGACGTGCAGTTCCAAGGTCAAATTCCTTCCTCTCTTTCCACGCACTACGAACCGGCGCAGATAACCCGCGGCAACTCGGCGCTCGTCTCGAACTGCGCATCGAAGCCGCAAACAACTTTACAGTGCACGATCGCACTCGGTTTTGGCGAGAACGCAGCGAGCGCGATGAACGCGGCGCGTGCTTCGCTGGCGCGTGGATTCGATGTGGTGCGCAGCGAGTACGAAGCAGGATGGAGACGTTATGTTTCCACGTTGCCGCGCGTCGAAGCGAATTATCAACGACAGTTCAACGTGGCCGCGATGGTCTTGCGCGGTTTGGAAGACAAGACGTATCGCGGCGCGGTGATCGCCTCACCGTCGGTGCCGTGGGGCGGTGGGAGTGGTCCAAACGTCGATGACGCGACGATCAGCGGTTATCACGCCGTTTGGTCGCGCGATCTTTATCATGTCGCGACGGCGTTCCTCGCGCTCGGAGATCGTGCAACTGCGAACCGTTTGCTCGATTACCTATTTCGCGTACAGCAAAAACCTGACGGCAGTTTTCCGCGCAACTCATGGGTCAACGGTCGGCCGATCGGCGACGCACTGCAAATGGACCAAGTCGGGCTGCCGCTCGTGCTCGCTTATCAACTCCAGCGCAATGACGCACAAACGTGGCGCGCGCATATCAAGCCCGCGGCTGATCTGATCGTGCGGCGCGGTCCGAAGACGGATCAGGATCGTTGGGAAGAGAGATCGGGATATTTTCACGCGACCGTCGCCGCGGAGATTGCGGGACTCGTCTGTGCAGCAGAGATTGCGAAGAGCAACGGCGACACAAACTCCGCGAACACATATCTCAAAACCGCTGACGAGTGGGCGCGAAACATCGAGCCGATCAACACCACAGTTATCGACGCCGGCTTCCTCGAGCTCGTGCGACTCGGGATAAAGCGAGCAAACGATCCGTTCATCACTAACGCGCTCGCATTAGTGGATCAGAAGATCAAAGTCATAACTCCCGCTGGCGACGCGTGGTATCGCTACAACGGAGACATTTACGGCGAAACGCCAACAGGAGGCGACTTCGACGCCCGCAACGGCGTCGGGCGTCTGTGGACGTTTCTCACCGGCGAACGCGGTGAATACGAGATCGCAGCGGGCGATCTCGCAGCAGCGCGCAAGAGACTCGACACCCTCGCAGCGTTCGCCAACGACGGCCTGATGATTCCCGAACAAGTCTGGGACCGCAGCGAATCGCCGAGCGAAGCGCTTCGTTTCGGCGAAGGCACCGGCTCGGCCACGCCGCTCGCGTGGTCCATGGCGCAGTTCATTCGACTCGCGCTGAATCTCCAGCACCGCCGCAATCTCGAGACACCGGATCTCGTAGCGCAACGGTACGCTGCAAGATGAAGAACGGCTCAAACGACCTGATCTTCGCAGCCGATCTCGGCGGCACGCATCTGCGCGCCGCGACCGTCGATCAACGCGGCAAGATCCATTTTCGCGCGAAGCAGAACACGCCCCACGGGACCGACCCGAACGAGATCGTCGACGCAGTCGTTCACGCCGTGACTGAATACAGAAGCGATCTCAGCGATGAGTCTGATGGGGTGAAAGCGATTTCATTAGTCGTGCCCGGCACGGTCAACGTCGAAAACGGCACAGTCGTCAAAGCCCCAAACCTTCCGTGTCTCGACGGCTTTCCGCTCGCCGCCGCATTAACAGATGAGCTCGGTCTGCCTGCGATTCTCGAAAACGATGCGAACGCAGCCGCGGTCGGCGAGATGTGGCAAGGCGCGGCGCAAGGTTGCCGCACGATCATTTGCGTTACGCTCGGCACGGGCGTCGGCGGCGGCATCATTCTCGACGGCGAGCTGTGGCGCGGCGTGGACGGCGCGGCAGCGGAGATCGGGCACATGTGCGTCGATCCGTTTGGTGGCGTTGCGTGTACGTGCGGCAGTCGCGGCTGTCTGGAAGTGTTCGCGTCGGCGACGGCGATCGTACGTATGACGCGCGAGGCGAGTCCGCGTTATCCCGAGTCGGTGCTGCACGCAAGCCGCAATCTCACTTCGGAGTCGATCTTCGAGGCGGGCTTGCAAGGCGATGAGCTCGCGCTCGAGATCTTTCGCCGCATGGGCGTTTATCTCGGCATCGGCCTCGCGAACCTCATCAATATTTTGAACCCCGAGATGATCGTGATCGCGGGCGGCGTGGTGAATGCCTGGGACTTGTTTGAGAAACACATGCTGCACGAAGTCGAAGAGCGCGCGTTTCCGTTGCTCGCCGCACGCGTAAAAATCGTGCGCGCGAAGTGCGGCGACGATGCAGGGCTGCTCGGCGCTGCGCGCCTCGCAGCGATTTAAGACGATGAAAAGACGAGCCAATCTACGCGGATGAAAAGATCGCTTCTTTATCTCCTCCTTCTTTTCGCAACGCCTGTGGCGGCGCAGGATATTACTGTGCTGCAGCCCATCGGAGAGGTGAGCAGCTACGCGAAAACGGAAAACACCGTCACGTTCAAGTGTCGCGACAACTCGCAAGTCCAATTAACGATCCTCGCGCCGGATCTGATTCGCGTGCGTGCGGCGTTTGGGAAGGATATTCCCAAGACAGATCACTCGTGGGCGATTGCGAAGGACGACTGGACCACGCCGCGTTGGATAGTGAGCGAGAGAGCAGATGCTGTAACGGTCGCAACGGACGAACTCGAAGTGCTCATCCGTCGCTCGCCGCTATTGATCGAATTTCGCGACGCCCGCACACACCAAACAATCAACTCCGACGAGCGGCCGATGGCCTACGACGCCAAAGGCCAGCTCGCCCCAATGCAGTTCGATCCAAAAGCCGGCGCCTTCATCGCCGTCTCGAAAAAACTCGGTTTCGACGAACACTTCTACGGCCTCGGCGAAAAGGCCGCGCGTCTCGACAAGCGCCGCGGCTTCTTCGTTAACTGGAACTCCGACACGCCCGGCTATACCGAAGGCAAAGATCCGATCTATCAAACAATTCCGTTTTATCTCGGCCTGCAAAACGGCGCCGCTTACGGCATCTTCTTCGATAACAGTTATCGCAGCTATTTCGATTTCGGCCGCTCGTCGCAGCAACGCGCTTGGTTTGGAGCTGAAGGCGGCGAGCTGAACTACTACTTTTTCTACGGCCCATCGATCAAGAAGATCCTCGGCCGCTACGCCGAGCTCACGGGCCACATGCCGCTGCCGCCGATGTGGGCGCTCGGCAATCAGCAGAGCCGCTGGAGCTACTATCCCGACACGATGGTCGAGCAGGTGGCGCGCGAGTATCGCGAACGCGACCTGCCGCTCGACGTGATTCATCTGGACATCGATTACATGCGCGGCTATCGCGTCTTCACTTTCGATCAGCAGCGCTTTCCGAATCCAAAGGCGCTCACCGAGAAACTCGCGCGACAGGGAATCAAGCTGGTGACGATTGTCGATCCCGGCGTGAAACACGATCCGCCCGGAGCCTCGAGCGACGGCCGTTATTTCGTCTTCGAACAGGGACTGGAGAAGAACTACTTTCAGCGTCGCAGTAACGGCCAGTTGTTCGTGCCGCGTGTGTGGCCGGGCGAAAGCGTGTTTGTCGATTACACGTTGCCCGAAGCGCGGCGCTGGTGGGGCGATCTTTTCCGCGTCTACCTCGACAACGGCATTGCCGGCATCTGGAACGACATGAACGAGCCGTCTGATTTTGTCGACCAGACCGGCAAGAACCAGCTCGACGTCGTCAGCTATGACAACGGCGAAAGGACCACGCACGCGAAGAACCGCAACACGTTTGCGTTGCTCATGGCCCAGGCGACTTACGAAGGACTCGAACATCTGCGTCCGGATCAACGTCCCTACATCATCACGCGCGCCGGTTACGCCGGCATTCAACGTTACGCGACGATGTGGACTGGCGATACGAACAGCACGTGGGACGCGCTGGCATTAAATATCCCGATGTTCACGACGCTCGGTCTTTCCGGTGAGCCGTTTGTCGGCAGTGATGTCGGTGGGTTTATCGGTCGCGGCAATGGCGAGTTGCTGGTGCGCTCGTACCAGGTGAGCTTTCTCGCGCCGTTCTGCCGCAACCATAAAGTGATCGACGGTTACGATCAGGAGCCGTGGCGCTTCGGCAAGTATTACGAAGACATCATCCGCAAGTATCTGAAACTGCGTTACGAGCTGCTGCCGTTTCTCTACACGACGCTCGAGGAGGCGCATCGCACGGGCGTGCCGTTGTTTCGTCCTTTATTACTCAACTACCAGGACGACCCGAACACTTACAACATCGACGATGAGTTCACGGTCGGCGAAGACCTGCTCGTAGCTCCGATCATGAAGCCTGACGTCACGCGGCGTCTGGTTTACCTGCCGCCGGGCGGCTGGTACGACTACTGGACTAACAAAAAATACGCGGGCGGCACGATGATCAATGTAGATGCTCCGCTCGACACTGTCCCGCTTTTCGTGCGAGCCGGCGCGATGATTCCGACCACGCCGCCGCGCAATTACATCGGCGAGCGTCCCGACGATCCCATCACGTTCAACATCTATCCCGATGACAAAGGACTCGCCTCCGGAAGCCTCTACGAAGACGACGGCAGTAGTCCCGCTTACAAACACGGCGTTTATCGGAGGACAAAGGTAAGCGCGCGTCCCGACGGCGCGGGGTTCTCAGTCTCGGTAGACGCGGCAGACGGCCAGTACAACCCGGGCCAGCGTAAACTGAACTTCATCATCAAGACCCAAGCTTCAGCGAAGATCACCCGTGTTAAAACATAGATGTTGCAATCCAGTGACAAAATACGAACACTTCACGTTTAACCTCTGCCAACTCGTAAATTGTTTTTAACACTCTCCCGCGGCCCCCACTTCGTGCGGAAACGATTTGAACCGTTTGGGTAGATCTATGAGCAAAACAAGAGTATTTGCTTTCGCTTTGAGCGCTGTTTTTTCTTTGACCCTAGCTTCATCGGTTAGTGCAGATCCGGTGCATACCGCGCCGGGACTGCAAAAATTCAATTTAGCTGACTTTGGATCGTTGAACGTTATCGACTTAACTCGAGACGACGTTCGCGGTCTGCTCTCCGACCATTTCTCGAACAACAACGGCAACCACTTCGGCTTTTTGAACAGCCTTGCGGGCGCCGATGAGAACGAGAACGAGATCGAGAATAACAACAGCAACGGGAACCATTTCGGATTTGCGAACAGCAACGGCAGCAAATTCACCTTCAGCGTGGCGGCGTTTCACAGCGGTGTGAGATTCGGGTTAGCGAATCCACACACTCCGAGTGTCGAGGTGACGCAGAATCCGGAACCGACCGGCATGCTTTTGTTGGGTACCGGTTTAGC
>DASXXL010000124.1:0-3976 GCA_036503085.1 Pyrinomonadaceae bacterium
GACGACAACGCCGAACAGCAGGATGAGTGCGAGTAGGGAGGCGGACGTTCGCATGTTTGGTTCTCCTGAACGTTACTGATTGATGATTGCCTTGACTTGGCCCCGCTTGAGTAGCGTGACAATACCATCACGGCGGTACCAGACGCCATCGCGCGTGCGCCAAACTTCGTCCGCGGATAGTTTACTGCCGGTGGTCAGGAGAATCGTGGCCTTGCCGTTTTTGGTTGTGCCTGGGCCGCTGGTGGAGATGGGCGTCGCGGTGGTGGTTGTGTGTGCAGTGGCGATGCGATCGGTGGTGGGTTTGGTGATGGTGGATGGGGTTGGTGTTGCTGTTGGCGTGGGGGACGCAGTTGTGAGTGGCGAAGGTGAAGAGGGGATTGGAGCCACGATTTGTTGGATGCTTGAGATTGGTGTCGCCGGCGACTGAGTGGTGTACTGAGTGGATCTGTAATAAACCACGAACGCAGCGACGCCCAACATCAGCCCCACGACTGCGGTTAGCGCTGTCGCTTTGCGGGCGCGTTTTTTCGTTGTGCGTTTCCGTTTTGTCTTCTTCGGAGTCTGATCCGTGACTGCTTCGATCACCGACTCGTCAACCGCGACGAGCGGCGTATTGTCGAAGTCGCAACGCGTGTCGGAGTCAGGATAGATGAAGAGGCACTCGGGGCAACGTTTCATGGTGGCGATGAGAAAAACAGAAAAGGCTTCGTACAGAGAACACGTTTCGCAAAGAGAACGGACGTTTAGAACTTGAACGGTTTTTTCAACAGTCGCCCGGTCTTCTTGAGGATTGAGCCAACCTTGGAGTCGTCTTTCTTCGGTTCTTCAGCTTTGCTTTGAGTCGTTGTGGTCTTGGCGGCCGGTTGCTTCGCTGCCGCCACTGGAGTGTTTGTTGGCTTTGAGTTTGTCTTTGCCGGTGCGGACTTGTTTTCGTCTTTAGCAGCCGTGGAGTCGTCTTTGCCTGTGACGCTGGCGCTGTTTGCTTCGGGCGGCGAAGACGACGGAGGTGTTTGGTTCGCGTCGGATGTGGGCGCTGCGGAATCGTTGCTTGGTGCGGCGGTCGTCGCGGCGTTGCTCAGTGGCGTTTGAGATATTGGCGCACTTACCGGCGCGGTTCGTTGGGTTGAGACGAAATAAACGAGTGACAGAACGGTAGCGAGAATGAGCGCGGCCATCGCCGGAAACGTGCGGTGCCGCCAGTATGGTCTCGGCGCAACCGGCACATCGACGGTCGCGAGAGCATGGAGATTTGGCAGCGTTCGGGCGTCGAAAACGAGCAGCGCGCCGTCCATATCACACAGACTCTGGTCGTCTTCGTAAATAAACTCACACTGCGGGCATCGTTTCATCGCGCTCTCCCGGAGAATTTCGGACGGTACCTCGATGGGGCCTGCGGAAAGAATCGCGTGAGTGCTCCGCAGGCTCAAAGATTACACCGAAAAGGGCGTGAAAAACAACGTTTTTCTAGGGGGCGACTACAAATACCGCTCTTTCAGCACGTTTACGTGGTGGGCGACGTGGCCGCCGATGATATAGGCGATGGCGTTCACGCTGACGGGGTTGTCGCTCGCGACGCCCGTGCGCGACCACGCTTCGTCAGGGAGGTTGCGGAAGAAGGTAAGCGTGCCCAAACGCACAACCCGAAACTCCTCGACCAAGTCCGCCCACGGCGTGTCATTCGCCTTTGCACCCGCCACCGCGATCTCCTGGTCGAAACTCGGCAGCGGATCGGTGAACCCGCGCGCGAACCATAACGCCCGGCCGAGAAAAATCCGTTCGCCATCGTTGACGTGGTTCAAGAGCTCGCGAATGGACCACTTGTCCGGCGCGTAACGATGCGTCGACTGCTCTTCAGAAATGTTTTCGAGAAACGGCAGCGTCTCGTTCATCTGCTGGTCGAGATACGAAACGATGTCGTCGCTGCGCGCGAGATCGATGTAGCGAAAGTAATATTCAGCGGCTTCGTTTGCCTGGGGTTGAGTCATGCTTCGGATTTTACACGACCGCCCAGAAATACGCAGACTCCCATCAGCCACCAGAACAGCATCGCCACTTCGCCGTCGCCGTAGTTGTAGTTGACGAGCGAACTCGCGAGTAAACCGGTGAGCGCGCCTAAACCACCAAGCAGAATTCCGTAGACATGTGTGTCGCTCCGATCCGCAGCTCTTTTCTCGCTCGCAGTGATGTCGGTCCAGAAGAGGACCATCATCCACACCCAAAGCACGAGCATCGGCAGCCCGCGATCGAAAGCGAGCTGCAGCGGCGTCGAGTGCAGGTGAAGCATGTCTTTACCGGGAAAGCCCCACTCGTTCCAGTGCTGCTTCATCGCGTCCATGCCGTGACCGAAGATCGGATGCAGCGGGATGCGCGACAAACCGATCCGCGCGACTTCAAAACGCAACTCCGAACTCGCATCGTCGAGCAAAAGCGCATCGCGAGCACGCGTTTGCCACACGACCACAGCCCCGAACGCGAGCACAAAGAACAACGCAAAAGTGAAGACGACTTTGTACGCGCCGCGCAACGAGCGCCACGCGATCACGCACGTGCCGATCACAAACGCGACGATCACGGTGCGCATCGCGGTGAACACGAGTCCCGCCGTCAAAATCAACACCGCGGCGAGCGCGATACGGAAGTACTTGTTCGGACCGTGATTCCGCAGATGCGCCAGCGCGTGGCCGAGCGCGAGTTGCGCGATCACCTGGATGATCTCAGCAAAGGTTTCGTAGTGACGCGTCCAGCCCGAAGCACGGAAATGATGATTGCGTTCAGTACCGGTTACACCTGACGGCAATGCAGACCCTGCTGTTAACGTCACAGCACGCTCGACGTGCTCGCCCTGCGAGATGAGGCTGACGCTTAAGGGAGCATCAACACGCGCTGCGCGCAACGCCGCGTCAATGTCCGACACCGAATAGACTCGCTGCCTTCCAACGCGCCAAATCGTATCGCCTGTCTGCACCGGAATTTGCCGGAAAGGACTGTCCGGCGCGATCAACTCCACCACCACACCGCGCCCGCGCAACAGATCGTAAGCACTGTAAACACTGCCCACGCATCCCGAAAGTATCAACACCGCGACCAATGCAAGCGCCGAGCGGCGCGTGAGCACCGCGCGCGTCAGATAGAACAGAAACACACACCACGACGATTGCAGTTTGGCGATACTGATCGCTGGTTCTTCCGACAGAAACGAAGAGAGGCTGGTCCAAACGAGCGACAACACGATCACCAGATCGAATTTAGACCGGCTTAATCCCAGACTGCGCGTGCGGACCGATCTAATTACCCACCCGATGCCCGCGATCGCCACACCAATCACGCTCGCGGCGACCGAATGAGGCGCAAACGCCACGTAAAGGAGCAGTCCCGCGAGCGCGATTCGCTGCCCGAAATGTTCACTAAATAGCTGCGTTGACACCCTTTATTTACGCATGTTAGCGTATCTCGCGGCTGTTTTGCCCGCCGACGAAGTCCGTTTTAATTTTACCTAAGATTCCTAATGGCTTTCGACAAAGCGAAGGTTCTAAAAGCCGCTGAGAAATTTCTTTCTCAGGGGAAAATCAACGCCGCCATCAAAGAATATCGACAGATCGTCGATAACGATCCGGACGATCTGACGACCCTCAACATGCTCGGCGATCTATACGTTCGTTCCAGCAAAAAAGAAGAAGCCATCGAGTGTTTTGAACGCATCGCCGAACATTACAGCGCTCAGGAATTCAATCTCAAAGCGATCGCGATGTACAAGAAGATCGAGCGCCTGCGCCAGCACGATCCCGTCATCGCTTACAAACTCGCCGAACTATACGCGAACCAGGGACTGGTCCATGATGCCCGCGCGCAGTATCTCGTCGTTGCCGATGCTTACACGCGCCAGGGCGACAACAAGAAGACGCTCGAAGTCCTGCACAAGATAGCCGACCTCGATCCAAACAACACGGAAATTCGTCTCAAGCTCGCCGAAGGTTAC
>DASXXL010000125.1:0-4442 GCA_036503085.1 Pyrinomonadaceae bacterium
CAAGCTGCATGAATTGCACGTTCCGAAGAGTGTTCTGTTGTTGAGCGTTGCGGGTTTAGCGACAATGGCAAATCCGCCGGCGATAGTCGGAAAAGAGAGAGAAGCGACAAGCACGCTCTGGAGCATCGCTAACGCCGAGCGCCGATACAAGGAGAAGAACGCGACTTACGGCTCACTTGAAGAGTTGACGGCGGCGCAGTTCCTCGGCAAGGAAGCGCTCAACTCGCAAAACTACAAGTTTGAGGTCACGATCACGGCCGAAGGCTACTCGATAACAGCGGTGCCGATCGAGTATGGGAAGTCAGGCAAGTTTTCGTTTTTCCTGGACCAAACTGGTACCACTCGCGCGGCCGATCACGGCGGCAGTCCGGCGAGCGCTTCGGATCCACCATACAATTATTGATTCCGGCGCAGGTTTTCGATTGGCAGCGGCTCGACCGGATCGGCGGGCGTAAAACCGAAGATGCGCGAATAAAAGTAAAGCTCGCCATCGAGTGCGCGTTTGATATTCTTCGCCTGCCGGAATCCGTGTTGTTCGCCCTCGAAGGCGACGTAAGCCACGGGGATTCGACGCGCTCGCAAAGCTTCCACCATCTTCTCAGCCTGGTCCGGCGGCACCACTTTGTCTTCCAGTCCCTGAAAAAAGATCACCGGACACGAAAGCCGTTCGGGAAAGTTGATCGGTGAACGCTCGTAATAGATGTCTCGGCGCTCCGGATATGGACCAAGCAATCCGGTCAGATACTGCGACTCATACTTGTGCGTGTCGCGCGCCAAAGCTTCCGCGTCGCTGACGCCAAAGTGACTCGCGCCGGCTTTGAACGTGTTGCGAAACGTAAGCGCGCAGAGTGTCGTGTAACCACCCGCACTGCCGCCGGTGATGACCAGGCGCTTGCCGTCGACTTCGCCTCTGTTCGCAAGATAACGAGCGCCGTTCGCGCAGTCGTCGACGTCGACAATGCCCCACTTCTTATTCAAGCGCTCGCGATATTGCCGGCCGTAGCCGGTGCTGCCGCCGTAGTTGACGTCGAGCACTGCGAAGCCGCGGCTGGTCCAATACTGAATAGACAAAGCCAAAGCGGTCGAAGCCGCGGCAGTTGGTCCACCATGACTCTTCACGATCAGCGGCGGCTTCTCGTTGTCGGGCGCGCGAAAGTCGGGGTTCTGCGGCGGATAAAAGAAGCCATGTGCCGTCAGCCCGCCTTCAGTGGGAAACTCGATCGCGCGGGGCACTGAGAAATAACGCGGAAAGACTTCGAGATCGTTCGAGCGGCGTAGCGTTTGAAACTCGCGCGTGTTGACGTCGAACTTGATAATGGCGGCCACGTCGGTCGGCGAGCCGCCGCGAAAAACAACCTGCCCGTCGCGCGCGTGCACATACTGAATATCGGTGAACGGACAATCGATCATGGTCAGCTTGCCGGTTCGCGTGTCGATGGTTCCGAACGTCGAAACGCCTTGCTCGATGTGGCTGCACGCGATCAATTCCGGCGAGGCAAACGCGTAAGACGACATGCCAAACACCCACTGCGGCATGCCCAACTCGCCTTTGGTCTGCGCGACGCTTTCAATCTGCCCTTCGCCCGAGATGCGATGCAAGTTCCACCAGCCGTTCGTGTCAGACGCGAAATACAGCACGCCGTCCGGCGACCATTCGGGTTGAAAGATTGATTCCGCCGCACCGCCCGCGACCCAGCGCGTGGAAGTTAACGAGCCGTCTTCGCCAAACTCGCCGACCCAGAGTTCGCAGCCGTCCCACGGCATGTTCGGATGGTTCCACGTCAGCCAGGCGAGTTGTGTCCCGTCCGGACTGACGCGCGGCGATGAATAGAAGTCGTTGCCTTCAATCAACACGCGTCCTGCTTCGGCGTTGTTTTCGAGATCGACGCTGACGATCGAGTTCACCGCTTCCGCCGGAGCGTTGCGGTGATCTTCGCGCACACAAATCAAACGGCCGCGGACCTGGTCCAAACAGTAGTCGGCATAACGCACGTCCTCAGCAGGCGTTATGGCGCGCGGCTCTGACGTGCCGTCCTGCCGGTAGACGCGCTGATCGGAAAAATTTGAGAAGTAGATGACGCCGCCCACCGCTATATAGTCGCCACCGCCATACTCGTGAACTCGTGTGCGGGCGTTGAAGGGTTGTGGCGTCATGCCCGTCTGTGCGCCGTTCGGCTCATGTCGCACGATGACGTTGCGGCCACCTTCCGTCGGGCGCATCTCCACCCAGTAGATGTTGTCGCCATCGAAGGTCGGCTGGCTGAGTCCGACAGATCCCTGAACAATCAGGTCTGCGGTGATGGGTGATTTCCAGGAACCGTACGGCGCGATCGTTGGTGAGTTTGACAAGGCCAGTCCTATTCTCCTGCGATTTTGTTCGATATTTACCTTTTCAGACGCCGTGAAACTTTACGGAAGTTTTAGTTACAGGCTCGCAAAGGCTTTACAAGATGTATGCAACCTATAGCTTCCACTGGGCCGGTAGTATCTTGCCCGTCGTTAATTCTCCATGGGAGAACTGAGATAAAGGCAAGGGCACTGGTCTTGGGGGAGGTCAGTGCCCTCTCTTTTTGTCTAAGACAATCTTACCAGCACTCCGGTTTCACCTTCAGAAAAAGTTTCATACATAACGCCACAAAGAACCACAAAACGCACAAGGCAGTTTAGCGCCTGCTTCTTCTAAACTCTTCTGTGCTTCTTGTGCCTCTTTGTGGCAAAATTCGCGCGTCAAAACTCTAAAGAGGTGCCCGCCGATGTTCTCAAAACGAAACACGCTTGTATTTTGCCTCGCCGCATCCTTCATCTTTGCTGGTCTGCCGACGTCGACCACAACACACGCCGATACGTTTCGGCCGGTAGTGCGCGGTAAACGCGGCGCGGTCGCGGGCGGCCAACCGCTCTCGGTCGAGGCGGGCTTACGCATGCTCGAGCACGGCGGCAACGCGGTCGATGCGGGCGTGGCGACGATTCTCGCCGCGTCGGTGATCGAGTTTTCGCATTTTTCTTTTGGCGGCGAAGTGCCGATTTTGATCAAACCAAAGGGCCAGAAAGTGGTGGTCATCGAAGGTCTGGGTCAGGCGCCGATGAAGGCCACGCGCGAGTTTTTCGTTAATCGCAGCGATTCAGCCGGCGCAAAGAAAGCGGGACTGATTCCCTCCACTGGCCCACTCGCTGCGACCGTTCCCGGCGTTCTGGACGCGTGCATCACCGCGCTCGATCACTTCGGCACGAAGACGCTCGCCGAAGTAATGGAGCCGGCGATTCAACTCGCCGACGGCTTTCCACTTGACGAGCTGCGCGTGCAATACATCCGCACGCGTTCGTCGATCTTCTCGCAATGGCCCGACGCCAAACGAGTATTCCTGCCGAACGGCGAAGTGCCAAAGCCGGGAGACATGTTCGTGCAAGCCGATCTCGCGCGCACGTTGCGCGAGATCGTGCGTGCTGAACGATTCGGAGCGAAAGGCACGCACAACAATCGTCACGCGGGCCTGATGGCCGCGCGCGATTACTTTTACCGTGGTCCAATCGCGAGCCGCATCGGCGCCTACATGCAAGCGAACGGCGGCTTGCTCGCGGCCGAAGACTTCGCTCGCTTCAGCGCAAAAGTTGGCGAGCCTGTTACCACCACGTATCGCGGTTACGAAATCTACAAACCCGGTTTCTGGACGCAAGGTCCGACAATGGTCGAGACGCTGAACATGCTGGAGGGTTTTGACCTGAAGAAGATGGGCCACAACTCGCCCGCTTACATTCACACGCTCGCCGAAGCGCTCAAACTCGCGTTCGCCGATCGCGATCGTTACTACGGCGATCCGAACTTCGTGAAGATTCCGATGGCCGAGTTGCTGTCGAAAGATTACGCCGCATTACGTCGTCCACTAATTGACCAACAACACGCTTCCCTCGCCCAACAGCCGGGAGATCCGCTGAACAAAAAAGCCGTGCTCGCAAGCGCGGTGCAGACGATCGGCCGCGCTTCCACCGTGCCCGACATCGAACGCGCCAACGACACGACCTGCGTCAACGTCATCGACAAAGACGGCAATATGTTTAGCGCGACACCGAGCGGCGCGTGGTTACCCGCAGTGGTGGCAGGCGACACGGGCGTCCTGATGGGCCAACGCTTGCAATCCGCGTTGACCGATTCAAACAGTCCAAACGTCGTTGCGCCGGGCAAACGTCCGCGTATCACGTTATCGCCGACGCTCGTACTCAAAAATGGCGAGCCGTTCATGGTGCTCAGCACGCCGGGCGGCGACAACCAGGACCAGGCGTTGCTGCAAGTGCTGCTGAACATCATCGAGTGGGACATGAATCCGCAAGAAGCCGTCGAAGCGCCGCGCTTCGACACGCAGCACTACGTCAGCTCATTCGACGATCACGAGTTTCTGCCCGGCTCGTTGAACGTTGAATCGCGCGTCGGTTTGAAGACGATTCAG
>DASXXL010000126.1:0-1834 GCA_036503085.1 Pyrinomonadaceae bacterium
TTGAAAGCGGCTGCGTTGAACCAAGCGCCGGCGTGTACGGATCAGCGGCTGACTCGGGCACGATCACCGGCAGGGAGACGGTCGTGCCGGCGTTTCCGGCGTTATCAAATTCCTGCAGCGTGAGCGAACCGGAAGTATGGCGGAAGGGAATGGTCACATTGGCTATCTGGCCGGACCCGGACGGCATCGGGATTACGCCTGTCAGCGGCGTAGTTATGAGCGATACGGGATCGGCAAAACTCAACTGATAAAGTGCCGCCTGGCCGGTTGCGCCATCATCACCTGAGGCGGTCCAGCGAAGATTGAACGTGCGGCCGTTCTGCGAATCGATGCCGAAATTTGTGACGGCGCCGGGAGGAGTCGTGTCGTTCTCGAGCAACGACTGAAAACTGTTCGCCACGTTCAAACGACGCCCCGTGAGCGTCTTGGACAGTAATGGCGATTCCACATCGCCGTTGAAGATCAGCAAACCCTTGACTTGGGCCACGGTGAGATTCGGGTTCTGGGACCACAGCAACGCAGCAGCGCCGGAGACGTGCGGGGCCGCCATCGAAGTGCCGCTGAAAAACGAATAGGTATCACCGTTCGGATCTGTAAAGTCCGGCAAACAGGCATTGTTGGGACCGGGATTCGCGCAGGGCGGCGTTGTACTCAGCACCGAAACTCCGGGTGCGCCGAGATGAACCGTGGTCCCGCCAAAGTGCGAGAAGCTGGCGAGAGAGTCGGTAGAATTTGTGGCCGCCACCGCGATGATGTTCGAGGCGTTGAATCCTGAAGGAAAATGGGGCACTAGATCGTTGTTCGGCTCGCGCGTGCCATCTTCAACGTTACCGGCCGCAGCGACGAACAAGATTCCCGAAGTGTTGAGCGCCTGAATCGCATCGGAGAAGCCCGTTGAAAATTGCGCGCCGCCGAAGCTCGCATTCAGCACGCGGAGGTTCGCGCCCTTGGTGTGGTTGCTGCTCTCCCACAGGTCGCGCATCTGTTTCGCATAAGTGCAGGCGCGAATCGCATTGAGCGTGTCGCCAAAACCATCCGAGTCGAGAAACTTCAGCGACATCAGACCAACGGACCAGTTAACACCGGTAACGCCCCTGTTGTTGTTGCCGACAGCGCCGATGATCCCGGCGACGTGACTCGCGTGACTTTCACCGTCCGCGCCGCTGAAAACCGTGCCGTTGTTATCGACGAAGTTGTAGCCGTGTATATCGCCTGTGATACCGCCGCCGACCGCGCCCGGCGACGGGTTGGTCCAGATGTTGGCTGCCAGATCGAGGTGATTGATGTCGATGCCCTGATCGATCACGCCGACAACGATGCTGTTGCTGCCGGTTTGCGTGTTCCACGCCTGGGGCGCGCCGATGAGCGTCATGTTTGGCTGCCGGCCCGCAACGAAATGCGGATCGTTCGGCGTGACGTCGGCGTGCATGATGTAGTTCGGCTCGGCGTACAAAACGTCGGGCTGCGATCGCAGCGCTTCAACCGCCGACATCGTGTCGCCGCCGTCGGTCACTCGCGCGACTCTCAGGCCCGGGATCATTTTCGATCCTTCAAAATCATCGACTCTCATGCTGCGCAGTTGTCCGTCCTGCGCGGTGATTCTCATCGCTCCGGCGCGGCTCTTGGCCATCGACTCATTGCGATAACGCACGATGATCTCGCCCGGCACGAAGAGTGGCCGGCGCGCTTTCTTCTGCGACATTGCTTCTTGAGGAGACTGGACCTTGGCGCGCGATCCCGTCGGCAGAGTCAGAGCTGCCACAACGATCAAAACGGAACTAATTGCGAGAAGGAAGGCAAGACGAAAGGTAGACATGTAGGGACTTCTCCTGGG
>DASXXL010000127.1:0-1748 GCA_036503085.1 Pyrinomonadaceae bacterium
GCGAAGTGATGCATCACGTTGAGTATGCGCGCGTACAACCAGGCGGTCTCGCCATCGCGAAACGTGTAGTACAAATTGAACCCACTCTCCATTCGCTCAAACAGCGACAGTCCTTCGAAGTAACCGATCGGCACGCCGTTCTTGTAGATCATCGCCGCGTGATACGCGCGCAGCGGCAGGCGCTTCGCCGGCGGCAGACCCGTCAGAAACAGTTGCACGCCGCGGCCGAGGTCGGCGTGGTAAACGCGCGCCGTATCACCGTGCGTAAAACCGTAGAGTTCGCGATAACGAATCGTCGAAGCCTCGCGCGCGAGATCGAGTGCTCGTTCGCCGTCGCGTGGCGACAACCTGGTTAACTTCGGCGGCGGCGCGATCAACTCGTCGCGCAAGTTGATCTCGCGACGCTGAATCAACGGGCCACGATGATAAAAGACATCGCGTACCGCGATGCGCATGCCGGTGCGCGTCGAGCGATAACGCGGCGTCCACGTCACGTAAAGCTGTTGCGAATCGTAAAGCTCGGCTCGTAGTTTATCGGGCAGCGGTAGCTTGTCGAATTGCGCGATTAACCACGCCAGTTCCGATTGTCGTCCGCGCGCCGCAGCCAGCCACTCGCGATACGGCACGTTTGCTTCAACGCTCGCGTCCTCTTCCAACAGCGGCATGAAGCGTGGCCACGTTTCGGCGAGGCGATTATCGCTTTCAAACCAGTCCCAATAGATCGAGAGCTGCGACTCAAAGTATCGGATCAACCAGCGCGCGATATAGAAGCTGAACGTGTCGGTGACGGAAGTACCGGCGATGCCTGAAACGTCCGGGTGTTCGAGCTGTGACAGATCCACCTCGCGTTCGCGCAACTCCAAAACGCGACGATCAAACGTGCGCAAAAGATCCTGCGTCAACCGCAACACCGCCGCGTTGTGTGGATACGCGCGCACAAACAGCAACAGCTCATGAAAACGAATCAACGTCTCCGCATCGCGCACCCGCACGCGTGCGGCGCGCTCGAGCACCGTCTGCACCCGCTGCGCTTCCCGTAGACCAAACTGCGTCTTTAGCTTGTCGAGTTGATCGAGAAGGGGCACCTTTTTGCGTTAGTAGGTCTTGCCACAAAGAGGCACAAAAAGCACAAGAGTGTGTTAGCGAAATCCTTTGTGCTTCTTGTGCTTCTTTGTGGCACCGATACTTTAGGCCGAGCAGTTTCCAGGAGTTCTTATGCGCGGCGGATGAACTTCGCGGCGATCCAGCCGGCCAGCACAAGACCCGAAAGAATGAGCCAGTTGTAACGATCGCCGTAAGTGACGCCGGGATAATGATTGCTGATCATGATGAACACGACCGGCACAGCCATGAACGTGTTCTGCTTCGAGCGCAACTTCGCGCGAGCCGCGAGCCGCTCGTCAGGCTTCTGTCCCGCGTTGAGCGCTGCGATCATCTTTCGCTGCGACGGCAGAATGTGGTGCCACACGTTCGCAGCCATGATCGTGCCGAAGATCGCGCCGAGATGAATGTACGCCGCGCGCCCACTAAACACGCGCGTCAGTCCAAACGCGAGCGCCACGATCAAGACGTACGCAATCACCGCAAACGCTTTTTCGTGCCGGGCCAAAGGCGACGCCATCATCAAGTCGTAAACGCCAAGCGCAGCGATGATGACGCCGATTCCCAACACCACGGCCCAACCGACGCTGATGTCGTAGACGTCGCGATCGATCAGCGCGCCGCCGCCGAGATAGTAGATCAGCACG
>DASXXL010000128.1:0-10212 GCA_036503085.1 Pyrinomonadaceae bacterium
TCGGTGACGAGCGGGTTGCCGCCGTCGGGCACGTCCTGCAAATGCGACCACTCGGCGACGACCCAGTCGAGATGATCGAGATTTCGTTTCAGCGATTCGTAGCTGGACTCGTCCCAGTTAATGAAGAAGCCGACTGACAACGGACGAGTCGTGGGCACGATCGGCGCGGGCACAGTCGGTGGCGGTGGCACGACCGGAATGTGCGCGCGACGTTTGCCGGGAGCGATGTAGTTTGCCTTCGCGAGGGCGTGCTGCAGTTCAGCCTGTGCTTTTCGTGCTTTGCGTTCGATCGGGTTGGCCGGCAGGTTTGGCGGTTTGGGTTTGATGTCCTTGACATCCGCCGGATGCGGCAGCACGGAGATGGCTTTCAGGTTGAAGGTTGGTAGAACGGGATTCGCCAGGACGCTGGCGATGAACAGGATTGCGAGACCCGTGACGAGCACTGAGACAGCGAACCATGCGCGCCGAACGCGCCGCCAGCGGCGGCCGCCAGGATCATGGAAAACGGGGGACTCCGAAGAACTCACTGCGGTTTGGATGACGAACTGAGAATTTGCGGTTACTTCATAATAAAAAAGCCGTCCACGATCAAGGACCGTGGACGGCTTCGGTGAACTGTTGGGATTGGCCTGAGGCTGACTGTGTGCCTTCCAGAAAGGAGGAGCACTACGCAGTAAGACGACCGAACCAGAATCCTAACGAGTTAGCTGGTTCAGAGGTCAGGCCGCAGCCACCTCACTGTGATAAGAACTCATATATTTTTTTGAATCACCTCCTTTCCAGTGTTGCTTCGCATGATAAGGGAGAAGAGCGTGAGCGTCAATAGGTCTACTGATCACGTATTGCCCCAATTTGAACTTGCCCTTACCTGGGACCGCAGGCGTCTCGCCTGCAAGGCTGAGACTAAGCGTGCTCTCTGCCATGCGTTGCAGGCGAGACGCCTGCGGTCCCAGGTAATTAGGGCACTACTACTGATCAAACTCGCGCGCCCGCAGCGTAGACTTGCCACGCGTGATTCACGCCGAAGAAGTAAGCGAGCTCGCGATAGTCGTCGGTGTCGTGGATCACGAGATCGGCAACCTTGCCGGGTTCGAGTGAGCCGAGTTGATCGCCGCGATTCAAACTGTAAGCGGCGTTGATCGTTGCCGCGGTGATTGCTTCGGCAGGCGTCAATTTCATTTGCGTTGCCGCGAGCGAGATGATCGTGAGCATCGAGGGCGTCGGAGATGAGCCGGGGTTGAAATCGGTGGCGAGCACGACCGCCAGACCGGCGTCGATCATCTGGCGCGCAGCCGGATAATGCGACGAACTGAGCGCGTAAACCGAACCCGGCAACAACACCGGCTGCACGCCCGCGGTTTTTAACGCCGCGATTCCCTCCGCATCGGTGTGTTCGAGATGATCCGCCGTGATCGTTCCGAGTTCCGCGGCGAGCTTCGCGCCGCCGCCGAGCGAAAGCTGGTCCGCGTGAATCCTGAGTCCGAGGCCGTGACAACGCGCCGCCGAGAGTATTCGCCACGCTTCATCAGTGGTGAACACGTTCTCTTCGCAAAATACGTCGCAGAATTCGGCGAGTTTCTGCTGCGCGATCTGCGGCAACATCTCCTCGATGAGTAACGAAACATAGTCACTCCGGCGCGCGCGATACTCCGGCGGAACGCTGTGCGCGCCGAGAAAGGTCGGCACGTAACGCAGCGGAGTTTCTTCATCGAGCCGCCGAATCGCGCGCAGCATCTTGATTTCGTCTTCGAGCGACAAACCGTAGCCCGATTTCGCTTCGATCGTCGTCGTTCCGCCTCGCAGAAACCACGCGGCGTAACGCTTTCCGGCCGCGACTAGTTGATCGAGAGTCGCCGCTCGCGTGCGATTCACGGTCGACTGAATCCCACCTCCACGAGCGGCGATCTCCTGATAGGTGGCACCTTCGATCCGTTGCTGGAACTCATCGACGCGCGTTCCCGCAAACACCGGATGCGTGTGCGCGTCGACAAACCCCGGCAAAACGATCCGCCCGCCCGCATCGACTACTTCGCAATCAGCATCGAGAAACTTCTCGATCTCCTGCGACGTTCCAACGCGTTCAATCACCCCGTCACGGATCAACAACGCGCCGGGTGCGACGATGCCGAGCTCGCGCATCTCGGGACCAACCCGGGACCGCGCCGGCCCGGCAAGCGTCACAACCTGCGCACAATTGACAACCGCGAGCGTCATTCCCGGTACAACCACGCGCCCGCGATCGCCGCGAGCGAGTACTCAACAATTCCCCAAACCATCCCGATGATCACGGACCTTGTCGGCAAGTTGAACAGCGCCGCGTTCAGCACGCCGCAGTAGAAGTAAACACAGAACCAGATCACCGACGCTGCGCAGAGCGCCGTCTTCGGCCCCGGGCCGTAGCGCGGCCGGATCATCGCGTACAAGCAAATGATCAGGATGCCGAGCAGAAACGTGATCGCCACCGCGATCGCGATGAAGTTGCCGCCCGGCGGCGTCACATGAAGCCGGCGAAACGTCTCCTCCATCTCTTGCTTGAAGATCACTTCATTTAATAGATACTCGCCGATATTCAACACGAGACCGGCAAGCAAACCACCCAGGATCACTCGTCCGAAGTTGATTTTACTCATGGGGGGATTCTCCTTTCGAGTTTTTGAGTTTGAAATTACGTTCGTCGCCTGGCTAGCGCATAAACCGTCACGCCGACAGCATTCACCAGGATGACGGTAGCGATGATCTTAAGAGCAAAGATCACCTGGTTCTGGACTGGAATAATCGCGACGGGAGTAAAGTAGATATAGATCAGTGTCGTGATAAAGCCGGAGGCGCAGGCGACCTTCAACCACCACGGCGAACGCACCCCGAAACCCTTCATGCCAATCAGCGGAATCGCAAACAGGACGAGATAGGTCAACGCATAGAAAACTCCGCCCGCGTTGTCGAGCAGTTGAAACGCTTCCTGCACGCCGACGCCGCTCAAACTCAACAAGCCCAACGCGAGCGTCACCGCGCCGACGAACAGGATCGAGTTGATCGGCGTCTTGTAAGTGGGATGCAAACGCGTGAACCACGCCGGCAAGAGACGATCCCAGCCGGCGACGAGCGGCAGACGGGTGTTGCCCGCGAAGTACATACTCATCAAAGCAATCTGCCGCATCACGACGCCGAGAATCGCGATCGAAACAACTTTGCCGACCCAGCCATACGAACCAAAACCAATCGAGAGCACTTGGGGAATCGGTCCGATCAGATCGACTTTGTCTGGTGAGACAAACGCGAGCACGGAACTCGTGCCGAGAATGAACATCACCGCGATGATCGGCGCGGCGATGACCACCGAGCGCGCGATGTTGCGCGCCGGCGCTTTCGTCTCGCCCGCGAGAATCGCGATGTACTCGAAGCCCGCGAGACCACCGAGCGCGAGCTTGCTCGTTACGTTGATGTTGTAAGCAGTGAAACTCGGGACCTGAAAAGCAAACGGCCGATAAGCGCCGGCGTTACCCTGGACCAACCCAAGCAGCGGCAGCAGGATCAGCGCCGCGAAGGTGATGAGCAGCATCAGGCCGCCCGCGTTCTGCACCCACTTCCCCACTTTCAAACCGCGCATCGCGGCCAGCACCATTCCGATCACGAGCAGCGTGCTGAACGTCGTGATCGTAAGCGTGTGTTCGCGCATCCACGCCGCTCGCGGCCCAATCGCGTACGAGAAGTTTGTTGTCACTACCAGACCGATGCCCGCGAGAATCGTGATCGCAAACACCCAGAGATTCCACGCCACCATGAAAGCGACGAAGTCGTTGAACGCCAGCTTGGCCCATTGATAGAGGCCGCCTTCGAGCGGCGCGAGACGGTTGAGAAAAATTACGACTGCAGCGAGCGGAAGATAGTAAGTAACGATCGCGACGAGCCAGAAGACGTTCTGATCGTAGCCGAGCTTCGCGGCCCAACCGACCCAGATCGTGCCGACGACGAAGACGACCTGGGCCAGCACGAGATCAAACAGGCCGAGTTCTTTTTTCAGGACGGCGCTGCGCGCTTCGACGGAGCGCTCTACTTCTGCAACCATTGGCGTATGTCCTCGCGCATCTCGGGAACGATCTCATGCGCTGCGTCATAGCTTTTGAACTGCACGCTGCCGGCGCGTGTTTCAAGTTGCTGTTTGTAATCGCGGACGCGTTCGGGGTTGTAGAACTCGTCTCTGATTCCGGCGAGGTGAAACACTCGAAGCTCTGATCGGCGGTATTCCTCGTTAGTATCCCAGTCGCCCGGCAGGCCGCCGCATATACCTATGACCCCGCGCAAGCGTTCCGGGTTCGAAAACGCAAAGCGGTAATTCAGCGCGCACGACTGCGAAAAGCCGACGAGATAGATTCGGGTAGAGTCCGCGACGCCCTCTTCTATTAACTGGGAAATGAGATCGTTTACAACCTGATGATGGATCGCGACGGATTCTTCGGGACGAAAGTTCGTCAACCACCCAAAACCAAATCGCAATGGACCACCCGGCTCGCGCGGCATTCTGATGTGCTGGTGAAAACCCTGTAACGACGCGATCGCGAAACCTTCGGGCGCCATTTGTCGCGCCTCGCGCATCATCTGTTGCTTGTTTGCGCCGTAGCCGTGCAGCGCGATCAAAAGCGGCGCTGGACCATGCCCAGTGACGTGCAGATCGTAATAAAGATTGATCTTCGCCGCGAGGGTGCGGTCAGTGTTGGGGGCAGGGCTGGTCATTGGCCTCTCATTCTGTGGATTCTGCGCGAGGTGTCAATAGGACCGCAGGCGTCTCGCCTGCGAAGCTACGATTTTGGGGCTACCGTACGTTGCAGGCGAGACGCCTGCGGTCCCAGGTAAGGCCTGTGCAAATCAGCACACTACCCGCTTGAACTCCAAAACCGGGGCGGCTAGGATGGCTGCACGTTCGCTTACAGTTTGGCTAATTTTCGACGAGGTGACGCAATGAAATTCCCAGGCGGATTCAACATGCAGCAGATGATGAAGCAGGCGCAGCAGATGCAGGAGAAGATGCAGAAAGAGATGGAAGAACTGCGCGTCGACGCTTCAGCGGGCGGTGGCGTCGTGACCGTCCAGATGAAAGGCAATCACGAAATCCTCTCGCTCAAGATCGATCCCGAAGCCGTAAAAGAAGGCGACGTTGAGATGCTTCAGGACATGATCGTCGCGGCCGCAAACGAGGCCAATCGCAAAGTGGACGAAGCAATCAAAGGCAAGATTGGCGGCATGCTTCCGCCCGGACTCGGCGGCCTCTTCGGTTAATAATCAGCGATGTTGGAGTACGCGGAACCAGTAACCAAACTGATCGACGAACTGAAACGCCTGCCGAGTATCGGACACAAATCCGCGCAGCGCCTGGCGTTTCACCTGATGCGCGTTCCCGAGGCTGATCTGGAACGTTTGATAGCCGCGATGCGCGACGTGAAACAACGCATCGTTCTTTGTTCCGTCTGCAACAACCTCACCGAAGTCGACCCGTGCCGGTTTTGTTCTTCACCGAGCCGCGATCATTCGGTGATCTGCGTGGTCGAAGAGCCGCACAGTCTCGTGGCCGTGGAAAAGACGCGCAGCTTCAAAGGCGTCTATCACGTGCTGCACGGCAGTCTCTCACCGATCCGGCACATTGGACCAAGCGAGCTGCATCTCGCGAATCTGTTGCCGCGGCTGAAGCCCGAAAACAACGACGGCGTTCGCGTGACGGAAGTAATTCTCGCGACGAATCCGACGACGGAAGGCGAAGCGACGGCCAATTACATCAGCCGTCTCTTAAAGCCTTTGGGTTTGAGAGTGACGCGAATCGCGATGGGAATGCCGGTCGGCAGCGACCTCGAATACGTGGATGAGGTTACGATGGATAAGGCGCTCTCCAACCGGCACGAGATCTGATTTCAGTAACGCACGTGCTCCGCCTGCGTGCCCTCCTTGCAGTCAACACACTTGTCTCCGTCGTCGTACAGATGCGCGTCGAAATCAACCAGCGACTTGATCGGCACGCCTTCGATCTCGTCCGGCGCTGAAGTGAAACGCACGATTGTGCCGCAACCGATAATCCGCGCGCCGAGCGACTTCACCAGCGTCACGGTCTCTTTGAGCGCGTTACCGCTGCGAATGATGTCGTCGACGATGATGCACGGATTTACCTCGCCCTGATTCACGTACTGGCGAAACTGTCGTTCGCCCTGCTCTTGTTCCGCCCAGTAGATCTGCTCGGCGTTGAGCGCATCGCGAACACCAAACGCGACCGGAATTCCGCCCGAGCTCGGACTGATCACTGCGACCTTCGGCAACTGACTCGAGATATCTTTTTCCACTCGAAACTTGCGGCTCAGCGCGACGGCCAGCACGCGCGCCGTGTCGTAATAACGAAACGCGAGCGGCATTTGAAAGTAATGCGGCGAGTGCTTGCCAGTGGGATAAACAAAGTGACCTTCGCGAAACGCGCCGGTTTTTTGCAGAATCTGCATCACTGTTTCTTGGGAAGGAATCAGCTCGACCATGTCTTTCTCCGGGTTTCTTTGTGTTTGGTAGTTTGCGGGCGAGAGCATACATCAATCGCGGCCATTTGCTCCATACGAAGTCGCGCGTTCGATGAGTAGTCGTTGATCGTTGGGCAAACCACGCGGCAACGAGTTAACAGAAAACCACTGCGCCTGCTCGATTTCGATCGTCTGCGGTTTCACTGCGCCGCTTGCGCGGCAACGAAATAGGATCTCGACCTGTTGCGGTCGTTTGAAACTGCGCGCACTAAAGATCTCGACCTGTCTGACTTCGAGACCAATCTCTTCGTGCAGTTCTCGGCGTAACGCTTGCTCGGGATGTTCGCCCGCTTCGAGAAACCCGCCGGGAATGCCCCAGCCGCTGCCCGAGCGAAAGCTGTGTTTGAGCAGCAGCACTTGTCCTTCATCGTTGAAGATCACAGCGCCCGCGGTGACGGTGAAGCGCGTTTGCGTCGCGCGCATGCTCCAGCGCCGGACGCGCGACGGCAGCGCGCGCCACATCTTGGCCATCAGCTTTTGCAACACGTGTCGAGCATACACTGTTTTCTGATCCGTGCCGTGTGTGCAGATCCGTAGCCGACTTCGTGTACAATGCGAACCCAACGCCATGGCCACCGCAACTACCGACACCATTGCCGTTCCGAAGCGGATCACAAACGCGCAGACCGTCTGCAACGAGAAGAACGAAAAAGGAAAGCTCTGTAACGGGCACCTGAAGCAATTGAACACTGCGGGCGAGCCGGCGCGCGTTCACTTGCGCGGCGACGATGTGCTGTTCAAGTGTCAGACGTGCGGCACGCTTTATATGGGGCCGCCGTTGGGCCACGTGCGCGATCCGTATAAGCAGGTACGGTTTGTTGAAGCGGAGTTGAGTGCGTTGTTGCAGGCGGCTGGTGGGACGCTGCCGGTGATCAAGAAAGACGAGCAGCGCGGCGTGTTCGTGATGATCGAAACCGAAGCTGGCGATCACGGTGCGCACGCTGCGAAGCCTGCGCCTGCGAAACCTGCTGCTGCGAAAACCGACACAGCTCCTGTCGCTCAAACCGCGGCGCCCGCTCCAGCAAAAGCCCCGGCAGGGGCGACAGCCGCACCTGCTGCCGGCGGACACAAGACGCTCGGACAAAACCCGAACCGACAACTGTTCAAGCGATCGATTTACGTTGGGGTTCAGGATACTGGTCCAGTTGCAGGTGAGACTTTCGAACAGAAGGTCGCGCGTTTGAAAGCGCTTTCAGCCGCGGCGAAGCAACGTCAGGACGAGGGCGGTGGCGAAGTTGTCTCGCACGCTGCTCCTGAAACACCGACTGCTTCGACTCCTGCTGTCTCTGCTTCGACTAGCGCAGACGTCGCCCAACGGGTCGCTCAATCCGCAGAAATCAAAGCGCCTCAACCTGCGGCCGCTTCATCATCCCCGGCTCACAAGCCAACCGGTAACGCGGATCGCAGCTTATTCAAGCGCTCTACTTATTGTGGAGTTCAAGACACCGGTCCGGTTCCAGGCGAGACTTTCGAACAGAAAGTTGCACGACTCGCTGCACTCTCCGCCGCCGCCAAGCAACGCTCCGAAGGTGGTTAAGCCACAAAGAGGCACAAAAAGCACAAGAAAGTCAGGCAAGTGGTTATCGAGTACTACTCACCTGTCTTGTGCTTCTTGTGCTTCTTTGTGGCTTTGTTTCTAATCGAAGTGTTCCGTAACCGTAAGTCCATCTTGCGCGACTTTCCAGTCAAGCACTTCCGCGCCTTCTTCCGCCTCTAACGCGGCTTCGACATCTTTCCGACGTCCGGCCTTACACAGGAAGGCGATACAACCGCCACCACCAGCGCCGCAAACCTTCGCCGCTTCCGCGCCATTCGCCAACGCCTTCTCCACCAGCATCTCCATCTGCGGCGTCGTGATCGTCGGCGCGAGTCGCTTACGATTCGGATACGCCTGCTTCATGATCGTCGCGACGCGATCCCAATCGTCCGCCAGCAACGCTTCGCGCATATTGCGCGCGGAATCACGAATCCCATCGAACAGCTCAAACAATTCCGCATCGCCATCGATGTGCCGTTTGTAAACTTCCCAGTTATTGATTCCCGAAAGCCGCGGCTCGCCCGTGTAACAGATCGCAATGCGCCGCTCGAGCTCTTCCGTGTTTATGTCGAGCGCCTCTCGCTCGATCCCCTCAGTGCGAAAGTGAACGGACGAAACCGATCCGTAAAGCGGCGGATAGTAATCCTGGAACCCCGCAGGCACTTTAATCACCGTCGACTCCACGTTCGCCGCGAGCGTCACAAACTTTCGCTCCTCGTAACGATTCCCAACCAAACGATTCAACGCGCCGATGCAAGCAATCGCCAGCGCCGACGAACCACCGAGCCCAGCGCCCGCAGGCACCGTGCTTTCCGCCACGAGATGAAACCCAGTCGTCGGTTTGAAGAAGTGAACCAACTTCGAGATCAACTCGAGCCGTTCCTCTTGCAGCAAGTCTTCGATCGCCGAAAGGTGCGTCTCAAACGCGACTTTACGATCGCGCGATTCGAGCACGATGCGGCCGTCGTCGTTTGTCTCGATACGGACGCGCGCATAAAGCGAAAGCGCAAAGTTAACGGTGGTGGCGCCGGGATGAAACAGATAAAGCGGCCAGATATCGATAGTGCCGCCCGCCAGGTCGACTCGGGGAGGTGCAGTGGATTCGATGATCATTTGTCTACAGTCTTTAAGGTTGTCCTTATGTACTTTGTTGTAAGACTGCCACAAAGTAGCAAAAACCCGGCTCAAGCCCAAAGAACTTTTAGTCGCCGTCGCCTTCGTGCTTCGCGATCCGCTTCTTTTCTTCGCCGCGATGCTGCTTGAAAGGGATGTGTTCCTGAAATTCCTGACGCAGGTCCTGAAACTTCTCAGCGGCCGCTTGTTCGAGCTCCTGCAGACGCTCGGGATCAGCCTCTTCGACTTTCGGCGACAGCCAAAAGCGCTCGGCGAGATAAAACGCCGCGATGCCGACCACGACGATCACCAGCAACACTTTGCCGAGTCGTTGAAAATCGCCGATGAGTCTCATAACGGCGCCGCTGAAGAAGTAACCCGCGCCCGACAGAATGAAAACCCACAGAAAACAGCTAAAGAACGAGACGATCAGGAAGCGCAGGTACGGCATGCGCCCGACGCCGTAAAAAACGCACGCGGCCCAACGCAGACCGTAAATATATTTCGAAAGAAAAATCGAGAGCGCGCCGAACTTCTGTGTTAGACGCTCGAGTCTCGGCTTCGCCGCACGATAAAAGCGAAACTCCCTGACGCCTTCGCAGAACGCGCGGCCCGCGAAGTAAGCCACGTTATCGCTAATACACGCGCCCAGCGTTCCCCAAAGCAAAACTTGCAGAAAGCTGTTTGGTTCAAAGAAACCGCTGTGCGCCAACACGCCGGCGAGGAGAAGCGTGATGTCGCCTTCGAACATGACCAGGACGAAAACCGCGTAGATGCCGTACTGACCTATGAGCTTGTAGAGAAAATCGAGGTGCATGTGTCGGTGGGATTCTACAGATAAACCACGAACCGAGCCTTAAGATTCGTCTTCGTCATGTTGTGGGGGTTTGACGACAAGAACGGGACAAGGGGCGTGACGTACGACCGACTCGGCAGTCGAGCCGAAAAGAATTCGACCGAGGCCGGTGCGGCCGTGCGAGGAGATCACTATCAAGTCAACTTTTCTTTCCGCGG
>DASXXL010000129.1:0-3240 GCA_036503085.1 Pyrinomonadaceae bacterium
GATTGTGCGGATCGATCGGCGTTACCCGGATCATTTCAAGCTGCAAAATATTCGTGGCTTCGCTGACGAGCATACGTTGACGCTGACGTTGCCCGCCGAAGCGCAGAAGACTTCCGCGGATCGCGTGAAGCTGTTGTTGACGGGTTGGACGGATTACGCGTGGTCCAGCGACACGCTCGCCGCGTCGCAAAGCGGCCGCGCGTTGTCGCTGCCTGCACTGCAAGTGAAAGACAAACAGGGCGAGTGGCAGACGGTGATCGAAAACATCGGCATTCCTGTCGGCCGGCCGCAAACGATCGTCGCCGATCTCACGGGCAAGTTTTTGAGCGACAGCCGCGAAGTGCGCATCGTCACCAACATGCGTATCTACTGGGACCGAATTCTGGTAGACACGTCCGCGGACGATCCGTCGCTGAAGCTGACGCGTTTGAATCCCGCCGTCGCCAACCTACGCTGGCGCGGCTTCTCGCGCGAGTACTCGCCTGACGGCCGCCAGCCACTCGGCTACGACTACAAAGACGTTTCGTTTACGTCGCCGTGGAAAGTGATGACCGGCCGCTACACACGCGAAGGCGACGTCCGCGAGCTGCTGGCCGCGTCAGACGACATGTTTGTGATCTCGCGTCCCGGTGATGAACTGAGCCTGTCGTTCGCGGCCAATCAATTAACGCCGCTGCCGCGCGGTTGGACGCGCACGTTCCTGCTCTACGCCGACGGCTTCAGCAAGGAGATGGACATCAACTCGGCCAGCCCCGACCAGGTTGGACCAATGCCATTTCACGGCATGACGAAGTACCCGTATGCGTGGCCCGAGCATTATCCGCTGACGCCTCAGCGTCAGAAGTACCTGGAAACTTACAACACTCGCGTCGTCACGTCTCAAGTAGACAGGATTGCAGGATTAACAGGATTAAAGAAGTAGGAGAGAAAGAGAGCAGCAACAAGTCCACTGTCACTGGTTGTAATCTTGTGACTTCTGTTAATCCTGTCGAGGCTTTTATGGAACACATTCGTTATTCAGTCGCCGCTTGCCAGACCGACAACCCCAACCCGATCGATCGCCGCTCGATGCGCGCGAACACCGATCGCATTCTCTCGATGATCGATTCCGCGGTCATCGGCGCGTCGCCGTTTCTGCCGGTGCGACTCGTCGTTTTTCCGGAGTTCGCGCACGCCGCGCCCGTCTTCGAAACAGCCGCGGAACTGATCGACAAGCTCGCGATCTCGATCCCCAACGAGCACACCGAACGGCTGCAACAGAAAGCCAAAGAACACGACATCTACATACAAAGCGGCTCGATGCTCGAAGTGGATGCGAAGTGGCCGGGCCACGTCTTCAACACCACCTGCCTGATTGGACCAGCAGGCGTGCTCTACAAGTATCGCAAGGTCAACACGTGGCTGCCGTTTGAAGTGCACACGAGCCCGCACGATCTGCCCGATTACGACGAGCCGCTCTTTCCCGTCGCCGACACGCCGATCGGCAAACTCGGCTGCGCGATCTGTTACGACTGGTTGTTTCCCGAAGCAATGCGACAGTTGACTGCGAACGGCGCGGAAGTCCTGATTCGCGTTTCTGCTTACATGGATCCGTGGGGCGCGACCGAACCGCTGGCGTGGTGGACCGTGGTGAATCGCTGTCGTGCGCTCGAAAACATGGCTTACGTCGTCGCGGCGAACCAGGGCGCGAGTCTGAAACACTATCCGCCGTACTCGTGGCCGGGCGGCAGTCAGGTCGTCGATTTCGATGGGAGATTGTTAGCGGAGGCGTCGCCTGGACCAGGCGAGCGGATCGTGGTAGCGCCGATCGATATCTCGGCGTTGCGTCACGAACGCGCGACACGTCGCGGGCACATGATGCTCGGCCATCTGCGAACTGAGGCTTATCCGGTTTACAAAAACCACTATTACCCGCCGCTAAATCTTGATGAAGATCCGGCGCCGGTAAAGTAGCCACATAAAAAAGAAGCAGATCAAAACGAACGTGATCGCGAAGGCGAGCGACGCGTTGTTCGGCGCTAAGAACGAGCCAAAGAAATTGTAAATTTGCCCGCCGAGCGAGTCGCCGCCGACCTTGACTAGATCGAAGAAGTTCGCCAGCAGATCAGCAAGCACGTACAACGCGATCGCGTTCAGTCCGAAGATCTCAAACGGCTTGGCCCAACGACGGTAGCCTTTGATGTCGATCAGCCAGTAGCACAACGCGAGAAACTGCAGCGCGAGCCCGCCGGTGAACATCACGTACGAGCTGGTCCACAGCGCTTTGTTGATCGGAAAGAACGCGTTCCATGCCCAACCGATCGCGACCAGCACCGCGCCCGCGACAAACATGCCCGCGGCCTTCTCGATGCGCGATCGTTCGTTGCGCAGCCAGTTGCCCGTCAGCACGCCGATCAACGTCGTGACGAGCGCGGGAATCGTGCTCAGTAATCCTTCCGGATCGTAAACCTTCGCCTGCCGCCAAACGTGGTCGCCAAACACGACGCGATCGATGTACGAAGGCAAGCTGCCTTCTTTCGTCAGGTCGCCCGCTGCGTATCCCGGCGCTGGAACCGTCATCACGAGAATCCAGTAGAACAACAGCAATCCGATCGAGATCAGGATCTGTGTTCGGGTGCGTGTGTTGAGAAATATGATCGACGCGAGGCAGTAGCACACCGCGATTCGTTGCAAGACGCCGGGAATGCGCCAGGTTGCGAGCGGGAAGTACGGCAGAGCGTTCAGAAACAGACCGATCGCAAAGATGATCAGCGTGCGCTTGAGGATCTTCAGATAAACGTCGCGCGTCGCACCGCCACTCTCAACGCGACGGCCGAGCGACAACGTGATCGCCACGCCGACGATGAACAGGAAAAACGGAAAGACGAGATCGGTCGGCGTCCAGCCGGACCACTGCGCGTGTTCGAGCGGCCAGTAGATGTGTTCCCACGATCCCGGATCGTTGACCAGGATCATGCCGGCGATCGTGATGCCGCGGAAGACATCGAGCGACAACAAGCGCGACGATGATGCGAAAGGGGCTGGGGCTGTTGGCATCGGCGGCGAATTCTAGCACAATGCCTGGCCACAAAGAGGCACAACAAGCACAAGACTCAAAGACTGTTTACTCTCTTGTGCCTTTTGTGCCTCTTTGTGGCTGGAGAGACGATGACGAAAAAAGCGGTGCCGATGATCCACGTTCCCGACGTGCGCGCGACGGTCGAGTGGTATCAGCAGATCGGGTTCGAGGTGGTGGCGACG
>DASXXL010000130.1:0-2372 GCA_036503085.1 Pyrinomonadaceae bacterium
CGCGTTCGTCAATGAAGTGTTTCAGCAACGACGCCGTCTGTACCACACCTTTTTCAAACCGTTGCCGCAACTCTTCACTCTCCTCACCACGCAAACGCGTATCGAGCACGATCGTAATCCGCCGCTCGTCTTCCGACGTGAATTCACGCACCGTCAACCGCCGCGATCTCGCCGTCGCCTTCCAGTCGATATGTCGCAGATCGTCCTGCGGCTGATAGTCGCGCATCGAGAACAGATCGTGTCCCGCGCCGCGGCGCAACGACGGCATCCGTCCCGCATACATCGGCAACAAGTGCAACTTGTCGCTAATCACTTCCGGCTTCGGATCGACGATGATGTCAACATTGCGCGCGCGCAGCCTGCGCCGCCGGCGAAAGAACCCGAACGGAAAACGCGTCGACAACTCAAACCCGTCAATCAACACGTGACCGCGCTTCGGAAACAGTTGCTCGACGCGCTGCTCCGCCGACGCGTGATGCGGCACATAACTGAAGTACGCCAACAACCGCTTCGTATAACGACGCCGCGACGCAACTCGCAACTGCGCCGCCTCGCCACTCGGCCCACGCGCTTCGACAAACACCGAAAACGACGGCAGCAAACGTTTCGTGTTACGCAACGTCACGATCACCGGCGCGGGCTCCGCCGCGAAGATGTGGTCCGGAAAACGCGCCGATACCGTCAGATCGCGCAACGCAGTGCGCGCCGCGATCCAACCGACAAACAGCGTCGCACACAACAACGAGAACACCAGAAACAGCAAATTGTTTCCCGTGTTCCAGGCCGCGAAACCAACCACGATGATGATGACGAGAAATACGCCGCCGCCGCTCGTCGGCTCAAACGGAAAATCAAAGTTCGCCACTTCGACGCGCGCCGAACGCGCCAGCGGCGGCACGATGAAGATCGTCAACAGCGCCGCAATCAGCAGCGAAACGATCGCCGCGACACCCGCGAGCCACGGATCGTTCCCACGCCGGGCCAACACGGTCACTAACGCCGCAGCGAGACCTGCAAGCACCAGCAGAGTACCGAGAATTACACGCGTGAAGGCAGGACGTTGGCGACTCACAGAGGAACACTGACCGTCTTCAAAATCTCATTCAGCACGGCTTCAGCTTCTTCACTGCGGCGCAACGAGGACGAGAAGCGCGAGCTCACCACGATGCGATGAGCAAACACAGGCACGACGAGTCGCTTGATATCGTCGGGAATGCAGTACGTTCGATCTTCACCTAATGCGAGCGCCTGTGCCGCGCGGAATAACGAGAGTGTGCCGCGCGGACTGACGCCGAGATCGAGCATCTCCGATTCGCGCGTCGCCGCCACGATCCGCATCAGATACTGGACCAACGCATCGTCAACCGAGACACCCGTCACCGCGCGTTGCAGCTCGACGACTTCGTGCCCGTTCATCACCGGCTCGAGATCTTCGAGCGGATCCGCATACTCGCGATCGCGCAGGATCAACTGTTCGTCCGCGGGCGCGGGATAGCCGATACGCAGCCGCAACATGAAGCGGTCCAACTGCGACTCGGGCAACGGATATGTGCCGTGATGTTCGATCGGGTTCTGCGTCGCGAGCACGATGAACGGCGCTGGCAGATCGTGCGTGGTGCCTTCCACGGTCACGTGCCGTTCAGCCATCGCTTCGAGCAGCGCCGACTGCGTCTTCGGCGTCGTGCGGTTGATCTCGTCAGCCAGCACGACGTTCGCGAAAACCGGTCCGGGTTTCCACTCGAAAAGGCCGCTGTGCTGGTTGTAAACCGAGAGCCCGATCACGTCGGAAGGCAATAAATCAGAGGTAAACTGAATGCGCTGGAAACTGCAATCCAACGCGCGAGCAAGTGCGTGCGCAAGAGTGGTCTTGCCGACCCCGGGAACGTCCTCCACCAAAAGGTGACCACCGGCCATTAGCGTCACGATTGCGAGCCGAATGGCTTCGGGTTTTCCCTTGATGACCGTCTCGACCGCGCTTTGCAATCTTTCAATCTGGTCGATTGCGCTGGCGCTGGTTACTTGTCCGCCTTGGATGCTCTCGAGGTTACGCATGAATCACCTGCATTTTACACGCTATGACAGATCTGTAGTAGACTAAACGCCGCGCGCGGGCGAACGAGTCACAAATAAGGAACTAAAAACTCACGACCTCGTGTAATTCGCCCAAGGAGGCACTATGAAACCCCTGAATCGTCCCAAAAGAAACAACCAACTCGGCTTCTCGCTGATCGAGTTGATGATCGTTATCGCCATTATCGGCATCCTGATCGGTGTCGGTATTGTCGGTTACCGCGCGGCCATCCGCGCCGCCAACGAGGCAGCGGCCGTGAAGACGCTGCGCTCGATCGCCGAACAGCAGATGCTTTATTACA
>DASXXL010000131.1:0-6196 GCA_036503085.1 Pyrinomonadaceae bacterium
ATCAAAAGCTGTTCGGCATCCGTCTGATTGCGCAGGTCGAATGACGATCTTTCCGCTACGCGCAACGTGTCGCTGGTCCAATCGTTCGTGGAAAGATTGATCTGCGCTGACGTCGCGCCGTCGGCTGAAACGACCAAATCCTGTGCGCCCTGCAGCTCGAGAGCGCGTAACCGATAAGTGCCGGATTCAAGTGGTAAATCCAGTACGCGCTGCTCACCAGCTTGCAGGAGTTGCTGGGCCACAACGTGCGGCGTCAATTCGGGGCTGCCCACGCAAAACGAGCGAACCTCCACGCGGCGCACCGCCGGATTCGGACGAAACGTCAGCTCAACATAGCGATCGAAGTTAACGCGGAAGTCGATCTTGCAACCGTCGCAGTGAACGTCCGTCTGAATGTCGCGCAACGACTTGCCCGATTCCTGCGGCCCGCGACACATAGGACAAAGCAGGTCCCACTGAAAATCGAGCAGACCGGCGCGCGTCGCGTGCAGAAAAACCTCGAGAACGTCGCGACGCCGTTCGTTCCAATCGTCGGCGAGTTTGTAAGGCCGGATGCGTGTCGCAGCGAGGTCGTCGGCGTGCTCGATAAACTCGACGAGTCGCTCGGCGATAGCGCATTTCTCGCGCGGCATGTCCGCTTGTTCGAGATCGGCCAGAAGCTTCTCGCGCAACGACGCAAGCCGCGCCATATCAAACGACGAGCGCGACGTGTCATGTTCAGTCATCTCATTACTCCCACCATTCGACGCCGCAGCGTCGTACTTCAGAATCGCGTCGCGAAAGCGGCGCGCAACGATCAAACCGAGTTGCAAGGAGATCGCGAAAGCGCCGGGCAGGTTGCGCGGCGTGGACCAGACTTCGTAAACCAGGTGTGTGCCGCCATCGGCGTTGGGCGTTAACTGCGCCAGCACGCGCAGCCGCGCCATCGGTCCTTTGCTGTAAACGCGCTCGATGCCGAAACGCTTCGGCCGCACCCATTCAAACGGTTGTTCTTCCCATTCGATAGGCAGGCCATAGACCGAAAGCCGAAGCTTGCGGCGGGCGTTGCGCAACTGTTTCTGCGCTTTATCGATCTCTACTTCGGGAACGCCCGTGTCGCGGTTGAAGCGGTTGGTGTCGGCGATGAAGGGCCAAAGTCTCTCCGGACTCGATTTGAGATCAAACTCCCATCGTTTGTGAATGTCACGAAAAGACATGCCACGGATTAACCGGACGTGGATCAGACTTCTTTGTATTCAGAATCCACATCTTCATGCGAGAGTGCGACGCGGTAGTTCTTCGACTGTAGTTGCTTGGTGATCAGCAGATCGTCTTTGGTCTTGAGGAGATCCGCGCGACTGTAAACCGAGAGCTCGAAATTGTAGCCGTGTGTGATCGCGTCTTTCGGACAAGCCTCGACGCAGTAACCGCAAAAAATGCAGCGCCCGTAATCGATGTTGTAAACAGCGGCGTAACGTTCGTCGACTCCGATGCGCTCCGTAGGCGGACGCGGATCGTCGGCAGCCACGATGTAAATGCACTCTGAAGGACAGGCGGCGGCGCACAAATAGCACGCGACGCACTTTTCGCGGCCGAGTTCGTCAACGTGCAGCAAATGCTGCCCGCGATAGCGCGGCTGAACGGTCACGGGCTCGTCGGGATATTCGACCGTCCACTTGCGCTTTGGGATATACGACAACGTCACACCCATTCCCTGGATGATGGCTTTTGTCGATTCAATGACGTCGGTGATGATTGACATACGTGCAGTTTAATCGGTGCGTCACAAGTTCCCAAGCGCGCCCGCCAGAAGGTAGTACTCCAATAGAACTAGTCCTCATCTGGGAGCGCAGGCGTCTCGCCTGCAAACGCACGGGGAAGGTCTTGTTCGCAACGTTGCAGGCGAGACGCCTGCGCTCCCAGGTAATTAGGGACTACCCCCCAGAACGATCCAGATGAGCAGCAAGATGTAGAAGGCGACGGTCAAACTTCCGGTAACGATGCCGATGATCGCGAGCGGTTTGCCGCCGATCGTCTGTGGCGACTGCTTGATCTGTGAGAGCGCGATCCAGCCGAGAATGATCGCAGCGATGGCCGGCAGCGGGCCGATACAACCGAGCGCCAGACCCAGGATGCCCGTGATCATCGACGCCAGCGCCAAACCCTGACTCTGTGGTTTGTGCGGTTGCAGCGGCGGTGGCGGTGGTTGCCACACCGGCCTCATCGGCGGACGTTCGTCGGGCGCGACCCAGCCGCCGGGCAGCGGTGGTTCTCGCGGTAGCCACTGTGTTTCCTGTTCGGAACGCGTGTCGACTTTCGGCTCGCGGATTTTCGGGTTCCAGTTGGGATCTACGGGCGGCGCAAGCTCCTCGATCAGCATCGTGCCGTCATCCGAGCAGAACGTGATCCAGGTGTCGGTGTACTGTCGATTGCACTGCGGACAATACTTCATCTCGGAAGACTGCGTTGGCTCGCGTCAGATTAATTCGAGACGACTGAAGAAGTATGAGATCTCGATCGCCGCGTTTTCGTCTGAGTCGGAACCGTGAACGGCGTTTTCGCCGACTGAACCGCCGAAATCTTTGCGGAGTGTGCCGGCGTCGGCTTTGCCGGGATCGGTGGCGCCCATCAGATCGCGCCACGATTTGACGGCGCTCTCTTTTTCGAGCGCCATGACGACGCATGGACCACTCGACATGAATTCGGTGAGTCCGCTGAAGAACGGACGTTCGCTATGGACGGCGTAGAAGCCCTCGGCTTGTGCGCGCGTCATGTGAATGAGTTTTAAGCCACGGATTTTGAAACCGCTGTCAAGGATGCGTTGAATAATCGAGCCCGTGTGTCCGGCTTTGACGGCGTCAGGTTTTACGATTCCGAAAGTTAAATTAGTCATCTGTGTTTATCTGTGGTTTAGAGTGCGTCCTTCATGGCTTTGCCGATATCGGCGGGTGACTTGACGACGTGAATGCCGGCGTCGCCGAGTGCTTTCATCTTTTCGGCTGCGGTGCCTTTGCCGCCAGCGATGATCGCGCCCGCGTGGCCCATGCGTCTTCCCGGCGGTGCTGTTTGTCCTGCTATGAACGCGACGATCGGTTTAGTCACGTGTTCTTTCGCAAACGCCGCTGCGTCCTCTTCCGCGCTGCCGCCGATCTCGCCGATCATCACGATGCCCGTCGTTTCCGGATCGTCCTGGAACAAGCGCAACGCATCGACGTGCGTCGTGCCGACGATCGGATCGCCGCCGATGCCGATCGCCGACGATTGGCCCAGGCCGAGTGCGGTTAGTTGGCCCACCGCTTCGTAAGTCAGCGTTCCAGAACGCGAGACAACGCCGATGTTGCCTTCGCGATGTATGTGACCCGGCATAATGCCGATCTTGCATTTGCCGGGCGAGATGATGCCGGGACAGTTTGGACCAATCAGACGCGTCGGTTTGTCGCGCAGGTATTCTTTGACCTTCACCATGTCGAGCGTCGGAATGCCTTCAGTGATGCAAACGACGACGGGAATGCCCGCGTCGGCGGCTTCCATGATCGCGTCCGCGGCGAACGAAGGCGGCACATAGATCACTGACGCATTCGCGCCGGCGTCTCTAACCGCATCCGCGACCGCGTTGAAAACCGGAATTCCCTCGTGAGTAGTTCCGCCTTTACCCGGCGTGACGCCACCGACGACGTTCGTTCCATACTCCACCATCTGTTTCGTATGAAACGTCCCCTCTTTCCCCGTAATCCCCTGCACGATGAGACGCGTAGACTTATCAACGAGAACGCTCAATGAAAGCTCCTTAAATTAGCGGGTTATTTCGAAAGGCGTGAGTATAGCAATGTCTCTGTGGACACCAAAACTGGACTCCAGGGACACGAGGCGCAATCCTCATTGCAAACTTTTCAGCCGGTCGATAATCTGTGGCTCATCTTTCAATTCGACGAGCGGTTTGACGCTCGCCAATATGTAGTCCCAATCGAGGTTTTGTTTACTTTGACGCTCCACAATCGAGTTGACATCTTGCCAGTCTTGCACTCGGTTAGCGAAAGACTTGAGGACGATGAGATCCTCTGCCGAACAGATCTGTAACTCCACGCCTGGCAAGTACTCAACAGAAACACTGCGCCGGATCATCTCTTCTTCGAATGGCAGAGCAGCCAGAGAAATATCGAAATCGACTCCAGAACTCGTCTGGACTAACAACACGCGATGTTGTTGCGCGAACTGAGCGGCGTCAGTGAATCTTGGGCGGTAAACCTTCAGAATTGTAGAGGTGAACTCTTCCTCAGATCCAAAGCCCGTTAGAATACTAACGTCCACATCACGAGTGAGACGTGGCTCGCCCCAGTGCTGCACGGCCAGGCCGCCGATGAAGCAAAACCTCCAATTCAGACTCTGACAGAGTTCCTGAAACTTGCGAGCCTCAGTGATCAGGTCGATCATTTTTGTAGCTTGCGCAGCAGACGCTGGAACTCAATGAGCCCCGAGGTCTGTCGATGAGGTGTGTTGCGGATGGCGGCTTTGAAGGCAAGATCAAACTGCCTGATGGAATCCTGAGTGTTCGCGTTGCGAATACTCTCGCGCCGCAAGCGATCTAGTTGCGGTCCAACAACCTGCCAATTGCGAACCCACTCCCGCAGCTTATCTGTGGCTGAAGCTTTCATTACAGACATCCACTAGCAGTTTAACCTACACCAACTCAAAGCGCTCGGCGTATTGCGGGACTTCCACGTTCCAGCCGAAGCGTTCTTTGATGTGCGCGGCCATGGCGTTCGCGGCGTCGGATTCGCCGTGAGTCAGGAAGGTGCGACTCGGCGTGCCTTGTTGCATCCCTTCCAACCAGTGCAGAACCTCTTTCCAGTCCGCGTGTGCGGAGAAGCCGCCGATCTTCGCCACACGGCAACGCACCGGTATCCACTGCTTCATGATCTTTACTTCTTTTTCCCCGTCGAGGATGCGACGCCCGATCGTCCCGGCGGCCTGGTAACCAACGAAAACTATCGTCGCCTCCGGGTCGGGCACGAGGCGCAACGCGTGATGCAACACACGTCCGCCAGTCATCATTCCCGACGCGCTGATGATCACGCGCGCGCCTGTTTGGCCGTTCAAACGTTTCGACTCTTCACGACTCGAAGCGGTAACCATTGAATGCGTGCGCAACGGGTGCTGATTTCCTTTCAGCACGGTCGCGTATTCCTCGTCGTGCTCCTCTTTGCGATTCGCATATGCGGCGGTCGCAGCCGCAGCCATCGGCGAGTCGACACTGACCGGTAACACCGGGATCGCTTTCTCGTCTTCAAGCTCGCGAATCAAGTAGACGATCTCCTGCGTGCGTCCGACCGCGAACGCGGGAATCAGCACGGGCGCATTGCGTTGTGCGGCGTCGTTGATGATCTTCGCGAGCGCGACCTTCGGATCTTCCGGATCGTGCAGCCGATCGCCGTAGGTTGATTCAACGACGAGGTAATCGCACGGCGGCGGCGGCACCGGATCGCGAATGATCGGTTGATCGTAGTGACCGAGATCGCCAGAGAAGAGCACGCGACTTCCTTTTCCATCAGCGCCCGCGCCGTCGAGAGTGACGAGCACCATGCTCGAGCCGAGTATGTGACCCGCTGTTTTGAAACTCGCACGGATACCGGGCGCGACTTCGATGCCGTCGCCATCGTTCGCGACTGGACGAATGAGCTCAAGCGAAGCGAACGCGTCTTCTTCGGTGTAGAGCGGAAGCGCGGGTTTGTGTTCAGTCAGGTTGTGACGATTGCGATAGTCGGCGTCTTCTTCCTGTAGCCTGCCGGCGTCCGGCAAAAGGATCTTCAAAAGATCCGCGGTGCCGCGCGAACAGTAGACTGGACCATGAAAGCCGTGCTTAACGAATCGTGGCAAGTAGCCGGTATGATCGATGTGCGCGTGCGTGATCAGAACGGCCTGCACAGAGCGCGGATCGAATGGCGGCTCCTGCCAGTTGCGTTCGCGTAATTCTTTGAGGCCTTGGAAGAGGCCGCAGTCGACAAGCACGCGCGCTTTGTCAGTTTCAAGCAGGTACTTCGAACCGGTGACCGTCCCCACGCCACCCCAAAATGAAATGCTTGCCAATGCCGCTCCTTTGAAACCATCCACAGATTACACAGATTCTGCGTAATCTGAGGATGGATCGAAATTTCTCACGCTGCTAAGCTGACGACTTTCTCCGCCGCGTCTTTCATGCCGTCGGCCACAGTGAAATTCA
>DASXXL010000132.1:0-2267 GCA_036503085.1 Pyrinomonadaceae bacterium
ACCTCAAGCGACTGCCGTTGACGTTGAACGGAAAGGTCAATAATGCCGCCCTGCCGACGCTCGAAGATATCAAGGGCCAGAGCCGTCGCCCGGGTGAGTATGTGGCGCCGCAAACGGAAGTCGAAGAGATCGTCGCGGGTATCTGGTCGACGCTGCTGAGGGTTCCGCAAGTTGGCCGTTACGACAACTTCTTCCAGGTAGGCGGCCACTCTCTGTTGGCGACACAGGTGGTGTCGCGCGTGCGTGAGGCGTTGCGGGTGGAACTGACGGTACGGTCGCTATTTGAGCATCCGACGGTGAACCAATTGTCCGCTGATATTGAAACGCTCAGCAGAAACGGACTGGGAGAGATTGTCCCGCCGATGACACGCGCCAATCGAGAGATGGGATTCGCGCCGCTCTCGTACGCGCAACAGCGGCTGTGGTTCATTCATCAACTCGATCCGGGCTCACCGGCGTACAACATTCCGCTTGCCGTGCGTCTCACCGGCAGACTCGATCTCGCTGCACTGCGGGCGACGCTGATAGAGGTCGTGCACCGCCATGAAGCGTTGCGCACCACGTTTGCTGTGCGTGATGGCGAACCGCAACAGATCATCCACGAGCCGGCTGAAGTGGAATTGCCCGTTACCGATCTGACGAACCTCGGCGAGCGCGAGCAGGAAGTGCAACGGATCGCCGAGGAAGAGGCACGTCTTCCTTTCGATCTAGTCAATGGTCCATTGCTGCGCGTGCGCCTGTTGCAAATGTCAGAAGATGAGCAGGTGCTGCTTGTGACGATGCATCACATCGTCTCGGACGGTTGGTCCATGGGCGTGCTGGTCAAAGAGGTCGCGGCACTTTACACGGCCTTCGTCACGGGAGAAGCAGCACAGTTAGCAGAACTACCGATTCAGTATGCCGATTATTCAGTGTGGCAGCGCGAGTGGCTGCGTGGCGAAGTGCTGGAGCGACAACTGGAATACTGGCGCGAACAGTTGGCCGGAGCGCCAACGGTGCTCGAGTTACCGAGCGATCGTCCGCGGCCCGCTGTGCAGAGTTTCCGCGGCAGTTTCGAGCCGGTGACGATAAGCGCGGAAGTGACCGCCCACCTAAAGTCGTTGAGCCGGCGCGAAGGCGTGACGCTGTTTATGCTGCTGCTGGGCGCATGGCAGGTGCTGTTGTCGCGCTACACCGGTGCGGAAGGGATTACCGTGGGCACGCCGATCGCGAATCGGCAGCGTGGGGAAGTGGAAGGCTTAATCGGTTACTTCGTGAACGCACTCGCGTTGCGGATGGATCTCTCGGGCGACCCGACGTTCCGTGAGTTGATGGGACGAGTGCGAGAGGTTGCGCTGGGAGCGTACCTGCATCAGGACGTGCCGTTCGAGAAGCTCGTCGAAGAGCTCCAGCCCGAACGCTCCTTGAGTTACAACCCGCTGTTTCAAGTGGTCTTCGCGCTGGAAAATACGCCTGACTTCAGTCTGCAACTGCCGGAGTTGAATATCAGTGGGCTCGATGCGAGTTCGGGTACGGCTAAATTCGATCTGCGGTTAGGCATGTCTGAAGTGGGCAAGCAGTTGCTGGGCACGCTGCAATACAGCACCGACCTCTTCGACGCTGCGACGATTCAGAGAATGCTCGGACACTTCACGACGCTGCTCGCGAGCATCGCGAAAGATCCTGATACACGCATCTCGGAGTTGTCGTTGCGAGCCGAAGAAGTTGACCACAGAGACACAGAGGCACAGAGAAATCAGCTCGCTGTCGCGCGCGAGGGAACTGTCCGATGTCTTCATCAATTATTTGAAGCGCAAGTCGAACGTACTCCGAACGCGATTGCCATATCGTTTGAGAACGAGCGAATGACGTATGCGGAGTTGAACCAGCGCGCGGATCAGTTGGCCCATCAACTGCGCGCGTTGGGCGTCGGCCCAGAAGTGTTAGTCGGGCTATCCATCGAGCGCAGCCTGGAACTAGTGATCGGCATCCTCGGTATCTTGAAGGCGGGCGGAGCTTATCTGCCACTCGATCCGAGTTATCCGCGTGAGCGACTGCAGTTCATGATCGACGACGCAAAGCCGGCGGTGATTCTGACAGCGGAAGGACCATCAGCCACGAACTACACAGATCAGAGCCACGGATCGGATCCGAATTTAATCCGTCGCCTTGATTCGCATAACCCCGCCTACGTCATCTACACCTCGGGTTCAACCGGAACTCCGAAAGGCGTCGTGGTCACGCACGCCAATGTCGTGCGTCTCTTCAGCGCGACGCGCCAATGGTTC
>DASXXL010000133.1:0-2772 GCA_036503085.1 Pyrinomonadaceae bacterium
AACCGGCGCCGGCGCGCCCCGACGCGGATGTAATCACACGCGAGGCATATTCGCATGAAGTAATCAGTCACGGCTGGTGGCCCGGCCAGGGTTCACTCGGCAAACCCGCCTTCTACTCCTACACCGCCCCCGCGCCCGAAGGCCTGGCCGACGCGAAGGTCCAGCCCCAGCAAGCCTATTACGCTAAGGACATGGGCGAGTTTTTATATCTGTATGACGACGTGCGAACCGAGGCCAATCCCGAGGCGGCGTTGATGGCTTTCTTCCAAAGTACCTACGAAGCGGGAGCGAGTTTGGCGAAGTGGGACCGTGCCGCACTCGAACGTTAATCCGGCTATCTGCCGTACATGTGCTATGATGGCCCAGCGTATTCGGATGGAACTCATGGCTACAGCAAAGACGAAAAAGAGAAGCGCTCAAGCTGCGCGCTTGGACATACGTCTCAATCCGCAAGCCAAAGAGAAGATTGAGCAGGCCGCGGTAGTTTCGCATCAATCTGTTACCGACTTTGTTGTTACAAGTCTGCTGCGTGCATCTGAGGAGGCGTTGGAGCGCCAACAAATGATCCACCTCACTAATCGCGATCGCGACCTCTTCCTCGCAGGGTTGGAAAAAGACGTTCGTCCAAATCGCGCGTTGCGCAAAGCTGCTGAGCGGTTCAAGCGCCGTCAGGAGTAGGATCAGCAGCTACAAAACATTTACCTCACGATGATTCTCATTGAAAAACTCTCTACTCACCATGAGCGCCGGCATTTCGATTGCGGCGTCGAAGAGTTGAATACGTACCTGGTCAAATACTCCAGCCAACACGAACGTAAAGGCATCGGCCGGACATACGTTGCAACCACAGACCGCGACTCGCACGTGCTTGGTTACTACACCATCTCGAGCAGCGCCGTTGCTTTTGAAGTCGTTCCGGAAAACCTGCCGCGCCATCCGGTACCAGTTGCTTTGGTGGGACGTCTCGCGGTGGATAATAAATCGCGCGGCCAAAGGTTGGGTGAAACTCTCCTGATTCACGCCTTGCAGTCGGCGCAACGAGCAGCCAAACTCGTCGGAATTTATGCGGTAGTGGTTGACGCGCTTGATGAATCGGCGAAAAGCTTTTATCTGAAGTACGGATTCAATAGCCTAACTGACGATCCACTTCATCTTTATTTGCCGATGCGAGTAGTTGAGAGGCTTGGTCTTTGAATCTAGGTCTTCACCGGACGCCAGAGAGCGGATAGGCGTTTGCCGCTGGCGGTTTGGAGGATGCTCATGACGCCCATGTAGCCGAAGCCGAAGAAGAATAAGAGCAGGAATGGAATTGTCCCCCACATGTGCAGCCGCGCGGAGTAGGCGATGGCCAACAGGAAGTAGATAGCGAACGCCAGCTCCAGTAACGGCAACAGACCGCCCTTGCGTTTGTACTTCTTCCGTTTCCACGTCGCGTCCGTCGCTTCTTCAACCCGATATTTCGGCGTGCGCACAAATTCCGACTTCACGCCAAACAACGCTTCCAGCACCGCGCGCGCGTTTGAAAAGGCGAGGCCGATGCCGAGTCCCATCACGAGCGGCAGATGCAACAAACGCGGCGCGCGCTTTTCGTCGAGATACCAGACCGCCGAGCCGTAAAACAAAACCACCGATATCGAAGAGAAGAACAACAGCGGCAGGTCCAGCACCATCAGGTGATAGAACGGCTGGTTGTAACGCACGAGCAAAAGCGGAAACTGCAAAAAGCTCGCGACGATCATCAGCGGATAACTGATGTTTCCCGTCAGCCGGAAAAACATCTCGAGCTTCACCCGCAGCGGCAGCGGCGCGAGCCAAATGCGCGGATAAAGTTTCAAGCCGACCTGCATCACGCCCTTGGCCCAGCGCCGTTGCTGCGCCTTGAACGCATTGATCTCAACCGGAATTTCCGCCGGCGCTTCTTCGTCGAGCAGGTAAACAAACTTCCAACCCATCAACTGCGCGCGAAAACTGAGATCCGTGTCTTCAGTGAGCGTGTCGTGTTGCCAACCGCCGCTCAACTCGATCGCCTGGCGACGCCAAATTCCCGCCGTGCCGTTGAAGTTGAAAAAGCCGCCGGTGCGATTGCGCGTGGTCTGTTCGACGACGAAATGCCCGTCGAGCATGATCGTTTGCAAACGCGTCAGGAGATTGTAGCGGCCGTTGATGTGCGACCAGCGCATCTGCGCGCAACCAACCATCGGATCGGTGAAGAAGTCGACAAGCTTGCGCAGGCAGTCGGGTTTTGGCACGAAGTCGGCGTCGAAGATGGCGAAGAGTTCGCCTTTTGCAGACTTGTTGCCGTTCTCCAGCGCGCCCGCTTTGAAGCCGGTGCGATCGTCGCGATGTATGTAATGAATGTCGAAACCCTGCGCGGCGTATTTCGCGACCACGGCCTCCGCGACTTTCACCGTTTCGTCAGTCGAGTCGTCGAGGACTTGAATCTCCAATTTCTCGCGCGGGTAGTCGATCGCGGTTACGGCTTTCAGCAAGCGATCGACAACATAGAGCTCGTTGAAGAGCGGCAATTGCACCGTGATGCGCGGCAGATCCTCTTCGGCAAATTTCCCGCTCGGTTGCGGGACGAATTTGCGATAACGCCAGAAGTCGATCACCTGCTTGATGCGATACGAACCGTAGATCGCGAGCACGGTGAGAATCGTGAAATAAAGAATCAGGATGAACCAGTCGAAGTCGTCGAGCTTGTAAAGCGGACTGATGTTGCCCCACGTTTTGTTGACCAGGTCGTGGAAGTAACGTTCGAAGAGTACCTGT
>DASXXL010000134.1:0-3230 GCA_036503085.1 Pyrinomonadaceae bacterium
GCATCATTCACCAATACTCGTCCGGCATAGGAGGACTCGATGATGAAGTTGGACCACTGGAAAACGATCTGTTTGCTGGTCGTCGTGGTTGCGGCCGCAAGCTCCTGCTCGCAAAACCGTCCGGCAGTTTCGCAACAGAACACCAACACCGCCGCTCCCGAACCAGCCAGAAACATTTCCGCCGAACAGCTCGCCAAAGCTTACGGCCTCGATGCGTTCGATCAGGTCGACGCGATTCGTTATACGTGGAACGCGCAGCTTCCCGGGTTGAATGCGTCTCGGACCTGGACCTGGGAGCCCAAGACAAACCGTGTCACCTTTGAAGGAAAAGACAAGGACGGCAAACCGGTGAAGGTCACGTATCTGCGTTCGCAGCTCGACAGCCAACCGGCGAACGTCAAGACCGACGTCGATCCGGGTTTCATCAACGACAACTACTGGCTGCTGTTTCCGCTGCACGCTTACTGGGACAAGAACGCCAACATCATAAATCAAGGCACGAAGCCACTGCCGCAGGGCAGCGGCTCTGCGCAGTTGGTCTCAGTGAAGTATCCATCGGACGGCGGTTACACGCCTGGCGACACTTGGGACCTCTACGTCGGCAATGACAACCGGGTCGAGCAAATGGTCTATCATCGTGGCGGGCCGAAAAAACCGAGCACCGTCATTGCGTCGTGGGAAGGTTACAAGAAAGCCGGGCCGCTGCTTATCTCGACGGACCACAACGGCACAGCGGATGGAGCGGCGGTTCACATTTACATCACTGACGTCGCGGTTAGAATGGCCGGGTCGAAAGATTGGGTAAACGCGCAGTGAACACGTGAAAGCTGATATCGATCTCGACATTGGCGGCAGGACTTTCGCGTCTGGTTTGTTGCCGGAGCTAACAGCTGTGCTGCGCCGCAGCCGGCCGGGTGAATTGATCGCCGTGCTTGGTGATGAACCGAGTGTTGGACCAGAGCTGGAACGGTGGTGCCGCTTCACTGGCAACTCGCTGTTGGAAACGACGCTCGAAAACGGTCGTTCACGATGGGTCTTCCGCTGCGGCGCGGCCGCGGGCGTGGCCGGTGACGAGCGACCGATTGGCTCACGGCTGTGGCTTTATACAAACTTCGACTGCAACCTGCGTTGTGATTACTGTTGCGTGCGTTCATCGCCAACTGCGCCACGGCGTGAGCTCGGACTCGAACGTATCCAGCGAATTACTCGCGAAGCGACCGAGCTTGGCGTAAAGGAGATCTTTGTCACCGGAGGCGAGCCGTTTCTGCTGGAAGACATCGGTGAGATCCTGCTTGCTTGCGCGACAGCCGCGCCGACGACGGTGCTCACGAACGGGATGTTATTCAAAGGTCGGCGTGAGGAGAGTTTGAGAATGTTGCCGCGCGATCGCATCGTGCTGCAAATCAGTTTGGACAGTCCGACAGCGGAGCGGCACGATCTGCATCGCGGAGTCGGCACGTGGGCGCGAACGCGCGAAGGTATTCAGCGTGCTCGCGAGTTGGGCTTTCGCGTGCGCTTGGCCGCGACTGTTTCAACTGACGCCGAGGCCGAGGAGTTTCGCCGCTTTCTCGACGAGGAAAAGATTGCGGAAGCAGATCGAGTGATGCGGCGGATTGCTTTACGTGGCGTGGCGAATGAAGGTGTTGCGGTTACGCGAGCAGATCTGGTGCCGGAAGTCACGATCACTGCGGACGGCGTCTACTGGCATCCCGTCGGCGCCGAAGACAACGACCTGCTGGTGACGCGTGAGATCTTTCCACTCTCCGAATCGTTTGCTGCTGTGCGTCGTGCCTTCGATCGCGAACGCGAACACGCAAACAAGCTCGCGAAGATCTTCAACTGCGCGTGAAGCCACAAAGAGGCACAAAAAGCACAAAGGTTACTTCTTAATCGCTCTTGTGCTTTTTGTGCCTCTTTGTGGCTAAATATTGAAGAAACCCTGCTCGGCCGCCGCCTCTCGCAACGCATCGTAACCATCGAGATGAGGCGGCAACCAACGCTGCAAACCTTCCGCGTCGAGTATCTCGCGATGAGCGGGATTGTCGTAGTTCATTGCTGAGAGAGCAGCCACAAACTGGTGCTCCAGTTCGCGATCGAAATCGGGCCGCGCCGTGAACATGCAGTGATTGTAAGGCGGCGACGACCAGATCTCCGTCAGACCACCTGCGGGAACAAGGTGTTCACTTTGCATCGTGGTCCAGAACGGACTGCCGATCGCGCCCGCGTCGGCTCGTCCGTCGAGCACAGCTCGCACCACGTCCACTTCGCTCGTCCCTGTGTCGCCATGTTTGCCGACGTCGCTGTTGAAGCGCAGCGTTTGGTAATCAATTCCCTCGCGCAGTCCTTGCTGCTCCAAAAAGTAAACGGGAAGAATCGCTGCGTGTCCGCTGTCGCGACTGCCGAGCGCGAGGGTGCGGCCTTTCAAATCAGCGAGTGAAGAGATCGGGCCACCGGTAGCGACAACGATCTTCGTCAACCAGTTCAGATCGGTATCGCGCATTCCGATCGCGCGACACGCGTGGCCGCTCCATTCATCTGCCTGGAGGTAAGCGAGGTTTGTGTTCCACGCGATGTCGATACGCGGCGCGGCGTCGCCCGGTTGGGCCAACAGCGCGAGCACCTGCGCCTCGTAACTCTGAAACAGCACCACCTCCACCGGAAGCTGCGCCTCCTCGTGAAAGTAGCGCCGCATCCCTTCCCAAATCGTGACCACCTTCGGATGGTAGGCCACAGCTCCGAGCCAAATCGTTCTGCTCATAATGTTCCTATTCAGAAGAGCGGAATTCCCAAAAGTGACTTGCCGATGAACTCGCGCAACACGTCGGCCGTCGGCGCCATCACGGCGCCAGCATGGGCGTCGCGAAACAGCCGTTCGATATTCAAGTGCTTCGAGAATGCAGCGCCGCCGCAAACGCGCATCGCTGTCGAAGTGACGCTGATCGCCGTCTCGCCCGCAGCGGCTTTCGACTCGAGTACGCGCAGCATCGTCAGCTCGCCCGGCGTTTCGAGATGATCGACCACGTCGTCAATGAACGCCGCTAGTTTGTCGGTTTCGATCTGCATCGTCGCGAGTTGTGCGCGGACCGTCGGCAGACTCTCGCCGAGACTCTGGCCCAGGTGTTCGAACTTCGCGTTCTTGAGATGCGACGTAGTTGAAGCAACTGCCGCGCGGCACAATCCCAACGCCACCGCGGCCGAACCAAGATTAAATAGCGGCATCACCACGTTTA
>DASXXL010000135.1:0-6915 GCA_036503085.1 Pyrinomonadaceae bacterium
TCCAACTGCAGAACATGCCGCAGCAGGAATTAAAGTTATCGGGACTGAAACTGACGACGCTGCCCATGATTCTTGGACCACCGAAAGTCGATCTGACGTTGACGATGGCCGAGGTCGGGGACGTGCTGATCGGAGAGTTCACGTATAGCCAGAACCTCGCGGCCGATTCGATTCTCGCGATGGAGCGGCAATGGCGTGCCTTGTTGGAAAGTGTTGTCGCGGACCCCGACTGTCCGATCTCCGCGCTTGCGATGGGCACGGAACAGGAATACGCGCAGCTTATTGACAGCTTCAACGAACAACTCGAAGTATGACGATGCTTACGGGCCAAGTCATTGCGCCAGGTCGACTGGACTTTATCGAACTACCGTTGCCGCGAATTGCGGAGGGACAGCTCCTGGTAAAACTCGAGACCGCGTCTCTCTGCGGCAGCGACATCCCTTATTTCTTGCACGACACGTCGCATCCTTCCGTGGCCGGTCAACCGCTGCCGCTGCGCCCCGGATTGTCACTACACGAATTGCTCGGCACTGTCGCCGACTGTAAATCGAAGCGATTCAAGGTTGGCGACCGCGTACTCGCTTTGCCTTTTCATTATCTCCAGGGCATGTCTGAGTACTTCCTCTCAGACGACAACCTTGCGGTTCCGCTTCCGGCAGGCCCGGCCGAACGACTCGTGCTCTCGCAACCGCTCGGCACGGTGGTCCATGCGTGCCGCAAGTTGCCGAATCTGCTCGGCAAGACGGCGGTGGTGTTGGGCCAGGGACCGATCGGGCAGTTGTTCTGCGCGTTGCTGCGTCACATGGGCGCGGTGCGCGTGATCACGGTGGATAGTCTCGCGGAGCGATTGCGAATCTCGTCTCGCATGGGCGCGACTCACGTGTTCGGCGAAGACGGCGGCGATCTGAAAGCGGCGGTGCTAGATCTCACGCACGGTCTCGGCGTGGACGTTGTAGTGGAAGCCATCGGTAAAGAGGAGACGGTGAATCTCGCCGCTGATCTGATTCGCCGTCACGGCACGGTGATCCTCTTTGGGCTACCCGCTCGTTACACTTTCAACATCGCCATTCACACGTTCTTCTACAAGGAGGCGCATGTGATCGGTTGTGTCGGTCCTGATGTGCAGCATGACTTTCCGTTGGCGGTCGAGTTGATCGCGACGGGCGCGATTGACGTGCGGCCGCTCATCACGCATAAGTTTCCTTTTCTGAAAGCGCAGGACGCCTTTACACTTTTCTCGAAGCGCAGCGATGGAGCAATGAAAGTTATTCTGGACGCGAACGGTCAATGACAGTTTCTCGGGCCATGATCCTTGGTGGTTTAGGGCAGGCGGGTCAGCTCATGGCCCAGGGCCTTACACACGCAGGAAGTGAAGTGGTCCTCGTCGACGTGGTGCCGAGATCGAAAGCAATCGCGGCCGCGCGTTATCTGCAAGCAGACGTTACGAGTCCTGACAACGATCTACGGCAAGCGATCGCGAGCGCCGATTGTGTCGCGATGTGTCTGCCCGAGCGCGCGGCGCTTCGAGCTGCGCGGGCGATTCTTGAGGCGATGCCAAAAGGCGCGTTGTGGGTTGATACGCTGTCGGTGAAGCAAAACGTATGTGCGATCCTGCGAGATTACAAAGACAAGTTGGAACTCGTTTCTATAAATCCGATGTTCGCGCCTGCGCTCGGCTTCGCCGATAACTCCGTCGCCTTCGTCGAAATCTCCGGTGGTCCAAAGAGCAAAGAGTTCGCCCGCACGCTCCGCTCGTTAGGTGCGACCGTCGAGATGCTCACACCGGAAACACACGATCGGTTAACGGCAGCGATTCAAGTCGCGACTCACGCGGCGATTCTCACGTTCGGCGCCGCACTGCTCGAACTTGATTACGACGTCGAGAAAGCTTCCGCGCTCGCGACTCCGCCACATCGTCAATTGCTCTCGTTGCTGCAACGTCTGAGCAACGCCAATCCCGAAGTTTACTGGGAGATCCAGCATCATCATCCTTATGCAGCGTCGGTGCGCGAAACTCTGAAACAAGCGCTCACAGAGCTTGACGCCGCCGCCAGCGAAGATTCGCCGCGCGAATTCCAAAAGCTTTTCCAGCGACTACGCCACGTGTTCATGCAAGCAAACGGCAAAAATTAGATCGCCACCCGCCCTAGTCTCTCTGTATGACATTAAAAACAACGACGCTGCCGGGCGTAAGCCTGGCTGATACGCCCTGGTTAGACGGATCCGAATCGCGTTTGCGACGCTGGAAGGCCGTGGGCCAGGGCGCGTGCAGCGCTCATCACGGTGAGATCCTGCAGGGCATGTTCGAAGACAACGGCAAACTCCACCGTGCTTTGATCTCGATCCCGTTTGGACAGCTCACCTCCGCGGCAAAATTCCAACCGGACGACAGCATCAACACGATCCTCGTCGAGCCCGCAAACTGCGTCAAAGCACGCGCGGCGGCGGAATTAACCTTGCGCAAGTGCGGTCGCAAACACGGCGGTTACCTGACTCTATCCAGCAACATCCCCGAGCGGATTGGACTCGGTTCATCGACCGCGGACGTAGTTGCGACAATCGAAGCGACGGTTGACGGCTGCGGCGTCGAGTTGTCGACGGAAGAGATCGCAGAGTTTGCAGTAGCGGCGGAGATCTCGTCAGACAGTTCGATGTTCGGCAATCGCGCCGTCTTGTTCGCACAGCGCGAAGGCTTCGTGCTCGAATACTTCAGCGGTGAATACCCACACCTTTGCATACTGGGCTTCAACACCGATCCGAACAGCTCGGGCGTCGACACTTTAGCGCTGCCGCCGGCCACATACACCGTCAAAGAGATCAAGAGTTTTCAGATGCTGCGGGCGTTGATGCGGCGAGCGATCACGGACGGATCTGCCGCGCTGCTCGGGCGCGTGGCATCCTCTTCCGCGCGCATCAACAACACTCACTTGAAGAAGAAGCACTTTAATGAACTGGAAAGATTGGTTGAAGCAGTCGGCGCAGTCGGAATGCAGGTGGCCCACAGCGGCACGATCGCCGGAATTATTTTCGACCCGGCCACCGCCGACTTAGCCGAACGCCTCTATGAAACGAACGCGCGCGTGACCGAGTTGTACGTGACTGAAACGTGGTGCTTTGAAGTCGGGACACGAGGCCGGCGGAGAGAATTGGCCCAGTGATCCGTCAGGCTTACACGAGTGTTTCCGACGCGTTCGAGTTGCCCCGCATTTTGCGACTCGGCCAGAACCTTTACGCGGCGTTCTTCTTTCTCATGAAGTTGATGCCGGCCAAGTTTATTCTCGATCGCGCGCGCGATCACGGTCTCATCGGGCCGGGCACGCTCGTTATCGAAACCACCTCCGGAACTTTTGGTTTGGCGCTGGCGATACTTTGCGCCGAAGCCGGTTACAAGTTGATCCTCGTCAGCGATCCGGCGATCGATGCGCCTTTCCAAAGACGGTTGGAAGATCTCGGCGCGCAGGTTGAGATCGTGCGCGAACCAGCCGCGGTCGGCGGTTTTCAACGCGCGCGTCTGGAGCGGATGGACCAATTACAGCGTGAGAACCCGAACCACTTCTGGCCTTCGCAGTATGACAATCCACACAACCCGGACGCCTACGCGCCGCTCGTGGAGATCGTCGTGGAATCTATCGGCCGCTTTGATTGTCTCGTGGGAACAGTCGGCTCCGGTGGTTCGATGTGCGGAACCAGCAGTTACGCGCGCACGATCTTTCCCGAGATCAAAGCAGTGGGCGTCGATACGTTCGGCAGCGTGCTGTTTGGTCAGCCGGATCAAAAGCGCCAGCTTCGCGGACTCGGCAACAGCCTGATGCCCAAGAACCTGGACCACACGATCTTCGATGAAGTGCACTGGGTAAGTGCCGAAGCCGCTTTCAACGCGACGAGATCGCTGCATCGATCGCACGCGGTTTTTGCTGGTCCAACCAGCGGCGCGGCGTTCATGGTCGCGCGCTGGATCGCCGAGCAGAACCCTGACAAAGCCGTGGTCTGCCTGCTTCCCGATGAAGGCTACCGGTACGTCGAGACAATCTATTCCGATGAATGGCTGGACCGAAATGGATTTTGCACCGGCCGTTTGATCGACTCTCCCACGAAGATCGAGCACCCGCTGGATGCGCGTCCCGAGTGGGCCAGGATCAAATGGAACCGTAGAGCTCTCGACGAGGTGTTGGCCCGCGAGGAGGTGGCGACGTGAGTGCGAGCTGCCTCGGCTTCATCGAAAGCAACACCACCGGCACGGGCCGTTTGTTCGCGCTTGCCGCGCGGTCGATTGGCGTGAGCCCGTTGTTATTCACCGCTAATCCGGATCGCTACGGTTATGTTTCCAGTGAGGGAATTGAAGTGGTTGCAGTTGAGACTACGAATGAGAGCGCGCTTCTTGCCGCGTGCCGGAATGTAAACTCAAACCGGCAGTTGGTCGGCGTTGCTTCGAGCTCGGAATACTTTGTCGGCGCGGCTGCGACGGTTGCGCGCCGGCTCGGTTTGCCTGGCCCGGATCCGAAGGCAGTCGCGCAGATCCGCGACAAAGGAAAACAACGACAACTACTGCGAGCAGCCGGTGTCGGCATTCCTGATTTTTGCGTTGCTGAATGTGTGACGGAGGCATTGGCCGCGGCGAGGGCGATCGGCGTGCCGGTAGTCGTGAAGCCGGTGAACGGATCAGGCAGCAACGGCGTCCGTCTTTGCCGGAGTTACAAAGAAGTCGAGGCACATGCGGGGCAACTGCTCAAACAACCGACGAACGAGCGCGGGTTGCCGCGGCCCGGACGAATTTTGATCGAGCAGTTTGTAGAAGGTTTGGAGTTTTCCGTTGAGACGTTCGGCGACACAGTGGTCGGAGTGACGAAGAAATATCTCGGAGCGCCGCCGAACTTCGTGGAGATCGGTCACGACTTTCCGGCCGAACATCCCGAACCGGAGCTCAGACTCATACGAGGCACTACGCTGTGCGCGCTGAGTGCGCTCGGGTTGAATTGGGGCCCGGCGCATACGGAGCTCAGGCTGTCGAGTGATGGTCCAAAGATCATCGAAGTTAACCCGCGCCTAGCCGGTGGATTTATACCGAAGCTCGTGCTGCACGCAACCGGCGTCGATCTGATTTTGGCGACCACGTTACTCGCGACGGGCCAGAAGATGAAACTCGAGCCGCTCCACCGAAAGCACGCGTCGCTACGTTTCATAACGATTTGCAAACCCGGAAAACTGGTGACGGTTTCCGGCCTCGACGCGGCGCGCGAAATGAAAGAAGTCAGCGATGTTCAACTCTACGTCGAGCTCGGCGCGCTGCTCGCGCCGCGCGGCGACTTTCGCGATCGCATCGGCCACGTGCTCGCCACAACCGATACAAATGAAAGAGCAATCTCGATAGCAGAGCAAGCGCTTACCCGAATCAAGCTGCTTATGGAACCGCACATTTATTTGAAAACGTGCCCGGGAAATGCAACGGAGAATACCGGCCGCATGACGCAGGCGCTCACACCAACTGCGCGCCGGATCGTGTTTAATGAACATGCAGAAGATGTCTTTCTGTTGGAGATGTCGGCGATTGCCAAGGTCGATCGCGCGCATCTCGTGATGCTGGTGGAGACGGGCATCGTGCCCAAACGACGCGTCACCGCGTTGCTCAAAGCGATCGGTGAACTCGAAGCGAACGGCTTTGAAAACCTGCGCGCTCGTGCGGCGCCGCGCGGCTTGTACTTGATGTATGAAAATTATTTGTCCGAGACGTTGGGTCAAACGGTCGGCGGTACTTTGCACACGGCGCGATCACGAAACGATCTGAATGCGACAGTGCTGCGAGAACGTCTGCGACTTCCGTTCACGAATCTCGTCAGGAGCGCGCTGCTGTTGCAGGCGATTGTCTTGTCGCGCGCTGCTCGCTACGCGCGCACGATCATGCCGGGCTACACGCACTCGCAACCGGCGTTTCCGTTGACGTATGGACACTACCTCGCCGGCATCGCTTCCGCGTTGAGTCGTGACATCAGCGGGTTCTTCGAAGCAGTTCAGGATCTGCAAACGTGTCCGTTGGGCGCGGGCGCGGGAGGAGGAACGACGCTTCCGATCAACTCGTCGCGTACGGCGTCTTTGCTCGGCTTCGACTCGACGACTGCGAATTCGGTTGACGCAGTGGCCTCGCGCGATCCGGTTCTTCGTCTGCTTGCGTCAGCGACTTTGCTGGGTGTGACGATCAGTCGTTTGGCCACGGACCTGCTCACATGGTTGAGCCAGGAGTATGGGTTTCTCAGGCTGCCGGACCGGCTTGTCGGATCGAGTTCGATGATGCCGCAGAAGCGGAATCCATTTTTGCTCGAGATAGTGCAAGGGCGAACTGCGACGCCGCTCGGTGCTTTTGTCACTGCGGTTTCAGCCGCACAAAAAACTCCGTTCACAAATTCGATTGTCGTTGGGACGGAAGCGGTGCGGCCCGTTTGGGAAGCGCTTCAGTCCACGATCGAGGCGGTTACGCTTACACGTCTGGTCGTTGCGGGTGCGCAGCCGGATTCAGAAAAGATGCGCCGGAGAACAGTCGAGGGTTTCACGTTGGCGACTGAGCTCGCGAACGAACTCGTACGAAGCGGCACGGACTTTCGGACCGCGCATTACGCTGTGGGAGAGTCAGTGCGGCATTCGCTCGATCAGAACGAACCGGATCTGGCTGCGGTCGCACAACGATTGAGCGAGCGCGGCTTTGAGATCACTCCGGGGAATTTGGATCCGGCTGAAGTCGTCAGCAAGACCAGCTACGGTGGTGGCCCCGCCGCGGAGACTTTGCAACGTTGCTTGAACCAGTGTCGCGAATCCTGGAGCGCCGCGGCAGAGACTTTACGGACCATCAAACGAAAGTGGCGCACCGCGGATAAATCATTGACGGAGACAGTGGCTGCATTGTGCAGCGACTAACGGTTCGAATTA
>DASXXL010000136.1:0-17064 GCA_036503085.1 Pyrinomonadaceae bacterium
GAGTTTTTCCGGTTCGTAATATTGGGCGATACCGGCGAGCACCTGGCGCGGTTCTGCTTCGCCGAGATCGATCTTCATTAACAGAAGCTTGTCGGATTTCGGGAGGCGTTCGGCGGATAGTACCTGGCCCACGCGTAGATCGACTTTTGCGAAGTCGTCGATCTCGATGAAGCTCGTGATGCCTTCGACGACTTCCTTCGCGGGAGCCTCCGAAGACATGGATTGAACAGGATTCGTGTTATTTATCTCAGAAAGGATCTTCGCCTTATCCAGCCGGGGAAACACTGCTTGTACATCGCCAATCTGTGTTCCTTCCGGCAGCTCGCCCCACTTCAGCGTCGTCGGATCGATCCTGTCCGGCGCGCCGTTGAGCCCCATTTGCTGCCACATCGCATGGCTTGCTTCGGGCATCACCGGATACAGCAACACACTCAGCCACCGCAACGATTCGCCGGCGCGGTACAGCACGGCGCCGAGCGTCTGTTTCTGGTTCTCATCTTTCGCGAGATCCCACGGCTTCGCGTCCGTGATCATCTTGTCGACACGCGCCACGACGGACCACGCCACCTCGAGCGCGCGACTAAACGCCAGGTTCTCGAAGTGCAACAAAAACTGATCGCGCGCGGTCTCGATAAAACCCGCGACCGTCGTCTCATCCGTATCGACGCCAGTGCGCTTCGCAAACAGCAGCTTCTCTTCCGAAATCTTTCCCGACGGAACGCGCGAATCACAATAGCGCGCGATCATCGTCAACGTGCGGCTCGAGAGATTTCCCAAACCACTCGCGAGATCGCTGTTCGCCCGATCGATCAAACTCTCGTAACCAAAACGACCGTCCTGCCCAAACACCATTTCGCGCAAACAGAAATAACGAATCGCGTCCACCGCGAAGTGCTTCTGCAAAACGTCGAGCTCAATCGTGTTGCCGAGCGTCTTCGACATCTTGCGCCCGTTCGGATCGACCCACATACCATGGGCCACGATCGCGCGCGGCAACTCAATGCCCGCGGCGAGCAGAAACGCGGGCCAGTAGACCGCGTGAAAACGCAGAATGTCTTTGCCGACGAGATGCAGCGCCGGCCAGAACTTCTCGAACCCGACCGCGCGCTCGCGTTCTTCATTCCCAAAACCGATCGCAGTGATGTAGTTCGTCAACGCGTCGAACCAGACGTACATCGTGTGCGCCGGATCGTCCGGCACCGGCACGCCCCAACTCACCGAACTCTTCAACCGGCTGACCGAAAGATCCTGCAAACCGCCGCGCACGAAACTGATCACTTCGTTCGCGCGCGCTTCGGGCCTGATGAAATCGCGGCTCTTATAAACGTCGAGCAGCGCCTCGTCGTAATCCGACAAGCGGAAGAAGTAACTCTCTTCGGAGACACGATCGAGCGCCGTGTCGTGAATCAAACACGTCGGCGGATCGCCTTTCTGATACTCGTCTTCGGTTTTGTACTCCGCACACGCCGCACAGAACCAGCCTTCGTAATGGCCCTTGTAAATCGCGTCGTTGCCTTTCGGCGTTTTGGACTTAATGATGCGCCGCCAGAGCGCGCTCACGCCCTCGTAGTGAAACGGGTAAGTCGTGCGCATGAAGATGTCGTAACCGCCGTGCTCGGTGTCGAGGCCAAACGCGCTCGTCATCTCTTTGAAATAGTTGACGACGTAATCCGCCTGCTGCTGCGGTGTGCGATTGTTCTTCTGCGCGGCGCGTTCGATGTTGATGCCGTGCTCGTCGGTGCCGGTCAGGAAGTAAGTTTCGATGCCGCGCTGCCGCTTCGAGCGCGCGATCGTGTCGCCCACGATCATCGTGTAGAGATGGCCGAGGTGCGGCAGGCTGTTGGCGTAATAGATCGGTGTAGTAACGTAGAAAGTTTTCATCTAGACGGTTTCTTTGCGAATTCATCTCCCGGATTGAACTGTGGCTTTGCGGGCGCGTCGGCGATCTTGCGGCCGATGGCGAGCGCGATTTCGGCTTCCTGGATCATGCCCTGATAATTCCACGAGTCGCTCATCTCGTCGGACGGCTGATGGTAATGCGCGGTGTTGTAGGCTTTGAACTGTTCGTCGCCCCATTCCTTCGTGTGGCCGACGTACTCGCTTCCTTCTTTCAAACTGATCGACGGCACGCCGACTTTCGCAAACGGAAAGTGATCGGAGCGAAAGAACGAACCTTGTTCGGGACGGTCATCGGGCGAGACGGTCAAACCCATCTCTTTCGCGACGGCCTCAACGATTGCTTTCAGCGTCGAACGCTCCGCTCCCAACGGAATGAAATCCTTCGTTGGACCAAGCACGTTCATCGAGTCGAGGTTCACGTTTGCCGCAGTCTTATCGAGCGGAACGACCGGATGTTTCGAATACCACTCAGCGCCGAGCAGTCCCTGCTCTTCCGCCGTCGGAAACAGGAACAGACTCGAACGTTTCGGTCGTTGTGCCGGCGGCAGGCTCGCGAGGTGCTCGGCGATCGCCAGCACGACTGCGCAACCCGACGCGTTGTCGAGCGCGCCGTTGTAGATCGTGTCGCCATTCTTGTCGGGAGCACCGACGCCGAGGTGGTCCCAGTGTGCCGAATAGACCACGTACTCATTGCGCAACTGCGGATCGCTGCCCTCAATGGTGCCGACGACGTTCGGCGCCGCAACGCGTTTCACTTCGCTCTTGAGATTCAGCTTGCCCTTCAGGTTTAGGTTTACGGGTTTGAAGTCGCGCTTCGCAGCCGCGGCGCGCAACGCATCGAGATCCTGGCCGGCGAGTTTCATGATGCGACGCGCGGCTGGATCGGTTACCCACGAGCGAAACTGTAAGAACGGTGTCGTGTCGTTGGCAGTGCGCGCGATGTCGAAGCGCCACGAACCATTTGAAGTACGCACAACACTCCACGGATAACCGGCTGACTCGTCCGTGTGTAAAAGGATCGCGCCCGCTGCGCCGCGTCGTGCGGCTTCTTCGTATTTGTAGGTCCAACGACCGTAGTACGTAAGCGTTTTGCCGCCGAAGAGATTCGGCTCGTCAGGCGTTGCGGGCGGATCGTTGACGAGCATCACGAGAATCTTGCCGTGGTAGTCTTCGTCGCCTTTGTAGTCGTTCCACTTCTGCTCGGGCGCGGAGATGCCGTAACCGACAAAGACGAGATCGGCATCGACGTTTACGTTCTCGGTCTGCGCGCCGGTGAACGCGACGAAGTCGTCGGCAAACTTGAAACTCTCACTGCCGCTCGCGCCGGAGATCGTCAACGTCGTGTTGGGATCGGCTTTCACGCCGACGAGCGACACGGGTTGAAAGAAGCTGCCGTTTTCGCCCGCGCCTTTCGCGCCGATCGCTTCGAGTTGCGCGGCTATGTACTTCGCGGCGATCTCGCCACCGCGTGCGCCGGTGCCGCGGCCTTCGAGCAGATCGTCGGAAAGAAAGCGAATGTGCGCTTTCAGCGTTGCTTCGTTGATCGGGGAAGTCTTTTGCTGCTGCGAGACGACGCTGAAAGCCGCAACGAGCACAAGCGCCAGGCCGACCAAAAGAGATTTGACGGACAGAAAGCCGGATTTGTGTGCTGCGTGAGCGCCGGAGTTACTTGTTGTCGGAGAGACGAGTTTGCGAGTTGGCATGAACGCTTAGTCCTTTCCTTTAATCAACGCCATCGCTTCCGCGCGTGTGCGTGGGTCGCTGCGAAAGCCGCCCAGCACAGCGGACGTGATCGTCTTCGCGTCAGCTTTGCGCACACCGCGCAACGTCATGCACGTGTGCTCCGCTTCGATGACCACCATCACGCCGAGTGGATTGAGTCCTTCGTAAAGCGTGTTCGCGATGTCGGTCGTGAGCCGTTCCTGCAGTTGCAAACGACGCGAAAACGTTTCCGCGAGGCGCGCCAATTTTGAAATACCGAGAATGCGTCCGCCTTTCGGGATGTACGCGATGTGGCAACGACCGACGAACGGCGCGAGATGATGTTCGCACAACGACGCGATGCTGATGTCTTTAACGATCACCATCTCGTCATGTTTGTCGCCGGGTAATGGAATGACGTGTTGCTGCGGATCTTCACGCATGCCGGAAGTCAGTTCCGCGTACATCTCCGCGACGCGTTGCGGCGTTTCCTGCAAACCCGCGCGTTCCGGATCTTCGCCAATCCCCTCGAGGATCATCCGCACACCCTGCGCGATCAACTCAAGATCTACTTGTTTCTGATCTGCTTCTACTTGTTTCTGATCTGCCTTTTCCATCTTGTCCGTGTCATCCGTGTTCATCTGTGGCCCTTATTGCTGCTCGTACCGCGTCCTCCACGACTTTCAGCGGCACGCCCGCCTTCGTCGCCGCCGCGCGCACGTCTTCAAACTCTGGCATTTCGTTTACCACGTGTCCGTTTAGGTGCGCTACTTTAACACCGATTGGCCCATACGCCGTTTCCACCTGCGTGACGCTGCGCCGCAACGCTCGCCGTTCGACTTCGTAACTGCGCACACCAAGCGTCGTCGTTTCCGTGAACAGCAAGTTCGTTAGCGGCTCCTTGCGATCGCGTTCGCAAAGCACCGACAGCAACACGCCCGGACGGTTCTTTTTCATCTGCACCGGCGTGAAATAACAATCGAGCGCGCCGAGCTCGAACGCGCGATCCATCACGTGGCCGAGAAGCTGCGGCGACATGTCGTCAATGTTGGTTTCGACCATCCACAGCCGTTCGTCAGTCGTAACGCCAGGTTCTGTTTGGCCCAACAACACGCGCAACACGTTCGGAAAGTCTTTGTACTGGCGCGTCCCTGCACCGTAGCCGATCGCTTCTGTAGTCATCTGTGGCAACGGCCCAAACTCTTTGCAAACAGTGGTGATGATCGCGGCGCCGGTCGGTGTTAACAGCTCGCCGGTAATGTCAGTCGAATAAAACGGCACGCCTTTCAACAGTTCAGCCACAGCAGGCGGCGGCACGGGAAAACGCCCGTGGGCCATCTCGATGGTTCCGCTGCCGACGTGCAACGGTGAACTCACGAAACGATCGATCTGCAGCAGGTCGACGCAGATCGCCGCGCCGACAATATCGACGATCGCATCGAGCGCACCGACTTCGTGAAAGTGAACGTGTTCGACCGGTTCGTTGTGAACTTTTGCTTCAGCTTCAGCGAGGCGCGTGAAAATCTCGACGCTGAGCGCCTTCGCTTTATCTGAAACTCCTGAGCTCTCAATGATCTTTTTGATATCGGACAAATGCCGGTGTTTGTGTTCGTGCACGGTCTCTACGCGCGCGTACGTAGCGCTCAAACCCGATCGCGTGACCATTTCGAAGTTGATATCGAAACCGTCAACGTTGAGACGCGACAACTGTTCGCGCAGCGCGTTCTTGTCGACACCTGCCGCGACTAACGCACCAAGAATCATGTCGCCGCTCGCACCGGCAAAACAGTCGAAGTAAAGAGTTTTCATAACAGCGGCAACACTTCGCCGGCCTTTCCGCTTATCGTTTCATCACACAAATCCGAAAGCGGCGTCGGCTCGGGATTGATCTCGCAAACAAACGCGCCTGCCGATTTCGCGATCTCCGGCAAGCCCGCCGCCGGATAAACCAGACCCGACGTTCCGATCACCAGACACAACTCGCATGCGGCCGCGCGTTGCGCTGCAAACTCGAAAATTCCCGCCGGCAGCAGCTCGCCGAAGAGCACGACATCCGGCCGCACTGCGTTGCCGCAATCACCACACGCTTCCGGACGAGCGCCTTCGCGTGGAATCTCATGCACGAGGCGGCACACGGTACAACGTGCGCGCCAGATGCTGCCGTGCAGTTCGATTACGTTGCGCGAGCCGGCGAGTTGGTGCAATCCGTCGACATTCTGCGTGACCACCGTCAGATCGGGATAGCGGTCCTGCCAGCGCGCGATCGCTTCGTGCGCGGGGTTTGGTTTGAGCGACTGGAGCACGTCGCGCCGATAGTCAAACCATTCCCAAACCGCTGGCAAATTTCGTTCGAGCATCACGCCGGACGAGATGACGTCGAACGGCAGTCCTTTCCAAACAGCCGAATTACCACCACCGCGAAACGTCGGCACGCCCGACTCAGCCGACACACCCGCCCCCGTCAGCACCAGCACGCGCTTCGCCTCCGCGAGGCGCTGGCGCAGTTCAGTGGAAATTTGAGGCGCAGTAACTTGTGACATGAACTTGGCGATGGTAGCAGAGCAGCGGTTTACCCACAAAAAGGCGCAAGAATCGCAAATGAGCTATACTCTGCGCTTTTGTCATGAGCCTATTCAACCTGCAACAGGAACTCAAAGAACGCATTTGCAACGCCGCGCGCGAACAGTTCGGCGTCGAGTTGCAGCAACTCGCCGCTGACACGCCGCCGAAACCGGAGCTCGGCGATCTCGCGTTTCCCGTTTCGTTCGAACTCGCGAAGCTCGTCAAACAAGCAACCGGCGAGAAGGTCGCGCCGCGCGCGATCGCGGAAAAACTAAAGACCGAACTCGAAAACGTTCCCGAAGTGGCGCGCGTCGAGATCGCGGGCGCGGGTTACATCAACGTCTTCTTCGATCGCGCAAAGCTGTTACACCTTTTCACGACGCTCCCTGGGACCGCAGGCGTCTCGCCTGCTTCTGCGCGGGAACCGTGTTCTCCGAAAGATGCAGGCGAGACGCCTGCGGTCCCAGATAAGATGATGGTGGAGCACACCAGCATCAACCCCAACAAAGCCGCTCACATCGGGCACGTTCGCAACGCCGTTCTCGGCGACACGTTCGTCCGCATCCTGCAAGCCGCGGGCGACACGGTCGAAGTGCAAAACTACATCGATAACACCGGCGTCCAGGTCGCCGACGTTGTCGTCGGTTTTCTGCACCTCGAAGCGATGAACCTCGAAAAGATCAAAGACCTCGACGCGTCGCTCACGCCCGATTATCCCTTCGATTACTACTGCTGGGACCTCTACACCGAAGTTGGCCTCTTCTATCGCGACGGCAACCCGAACAACGATCCCAATCCCGAGAAGCTCAAGATGCGCACCAAGGTGCTGCATGCGATCGAAGAAGGCAACAACCGCATCGCCGAGCTCGCCGATTACGTCGCCACGCGCAACGTCGAGTGCATCCTCAACACGATGGAACGACTCGGCATTCGTTACGATCTGCTCGCGCGCGAGTCGGAGATTCTGCACCTGCACTTTTGGGAACGCGCGTTCGAACTGATGAAAAACAAGGGCGTGATCCGGCTCGAAACCGAAGGCCGTCACGCGGGCTGCTGGGTGATGCCCTTTGAGTCGCACACGGGCACCGACGAACACGAATCAGACAAGATCATCGTGCGTTCGAACGGCACCGTTACTTACACCGGGAAAGACATCGCTTACCAACTCTGGAAACTCGGCAAGCTCGGACTCGACTTTCACTACAAGATCTTTCGCAACTACCACGACGGCCACATCACTTGGGTGACCACCACCGATGCGAAAGCAGAAGAGAAGGTCTCTGGTGAGCGCCCACACTTCGGCGGCGGCGCCAAGGTTTACAACGTGATCGATTCACGCCAGTCGTACCCGCAGGAGATCGTCGCGCGCGGCGTGGCCGCGGTTGTGCCGGAAGTCGGCGAAGACGCGAGCGTGCATTTCAGTTACGATCTGGTGGCGCTCTCGCCCGCTGCGTGCGGCGAGCTCGGCATCGAGTTGAGCGAAGAAGATCGCGCACGGCCTTACATCGAGATGAGCGGCCGCAAAGGTCTCGGCGTCAAGGCCGACGATCTGATCAATCAACTCGAAGCGGGCGCGCTCGTGGAAGTCGAAAAGCGCAACGCGGAGCTTTCGGACGAGAACAAGCGCACGACCGCGCACGAGGTCGCGATCGCCGCGTTGCGTTATTTCCTGTTGAAGTTCACACGCAACACGGTGATCGCATTTGATTTTAAAGAGGCGTTGTCGTTTGAAGGTGAGACTGGTCCTTACTGCCAGTATGCCGCGGTGCGTGCGGGTTCGATCTTCCGCAAGCTCGATAATGAGATCCTGCAAAATGCCGATGCACTTTTGGCCGGCGTTGATTCGAACCCCGAGTTACAAACACGGATTTCAGAGATCCTGTCCGGCGAGATCGGGACGGAGATCTGGTCGCTGCTGATACTGACGCAACAGTTAGATGAAGTGATCGCGTTGTGTCGCAAGTCAGCGGAGCCGGCGAATCTTGCGAAGTACACGTTCTCGGTGGCGCGTGGTTTCAGCCGCTTTTATCAGCGCGACGAAAATCGCATCCTCGCTGAGAAAGACGATGTTCGCCGCGCGGTCTTGATTACGGTGACGAGGATCGTGCGCAGTCAACTGACAACCGCGCTGTCGATCCTCGGCATCAACGTTCCCGAACAGATGTAGCCGCAAAGAGGCACACAAGGCACAAACATCTCCAGTCCTCTTGTGCTCCTTGTGCCTCTTTGTGGCGCTATTCGATCGCGCCCATGCGGCCGCGAACGTAATCCTCAAACGCCTGGCGAATCTCGCCTTCAGTATTCATCACAAACGGTCCATAACGCGCGACCGGTTCGTTCAACGGCACGCCTGCAATGAGCAATAGATCGAGTCGCTCTTGTGCAGACGCCGGGTTTTCGATCCTGATCGCGTCACCGTCCTGCGCGAACATCACCATCTGTCCGTCGCCTGCACGCTCGCGCTCGGCGCCAAAAAAGCCCGCGCCGTCAATGATGTACGCAAACGTGTTGTACTCGGCGGGCACGCGCTGCTCAACCACGCCGCCGGGCTCGATCGTGTAGTGCAGATAAATGATCGGCGTGTGTGTTTCGATTACGGCTTGTTGGCCCATCGCTTCACCGGCGATCACACGCACAGTCACGAGCCCGTCGACCGACTTCGCTTCAGGAATTCCCGCGCGCGGAATCTCCTGGTAACGCGGCTTCGTCATTTTCTCGCGCTGCGGCAGGTTCACCCACAACTGAAAGCCGTGCATGCGTCCGCCGTCGCGTTGAAACGCGGCGCTCGGCATCTCCGAGTGGACCACGCCCGCGCCCGCAGTCATCCATTGCACGTCGCCGGGTGTCAGACGGCCCGCGTGGCCGCGCGAATCTTTGTGCTCCATCTCGCCGGAGAGCAGGTACGTCACCGTTTCGAAGCCGCGGTGCGGATGATCGGGTGCTCCTTTTGCTTCACCTGGTTCAACATCCATCGGTCCCATCTCGTCCAACAACAGGAACGGATCGAATTCCGAAAACGAAGCTTGCGGAAACGGCCGTCGCACCAAAAAGCCACCACCTTCCAACGTCTCAATACTGTTAACCACGCCAGCCACACTGCGCGCTTGTTCTTTTCTTAACTTCGTTGCTTCCATGTAAAAATCCCTTTCCTTTCTTAGTAACGCAAGCGGGAGTCACAGGGAAGGGGGATTGATCCGCTGAGCGGTGATCGGCAATCCGGTAAAAAACTACGACCGTGCGGAAGAACCCGGTTCAACCGTTTCCGCCGCTGCATACCCAATCTTCTTCAACAACCGAATCAGCGTCGCACGCTCTGCTTTTGTCAGCGACGCTGCCGCCAGACGCTCCATATCCGCCGCGTGTTGCGCGTACGCACGCGCGATCAACCTTCTCCCCTGCTTCGTTAAATGAACAATCCTGGCGCGCCGGTCGCTCCCATGCGCGCGCCGCTTAACCAGCCCTCGGCTTTCGAGACGATCGACTGCTGTCGTGATCGAGCCACTCGTCAACAAAACTTTTTTCCCAATCTCGTTAACCGGCAGCGGACCTTTGTGCAGCAACGCCTCCAGCACCGCGAAATCCGTCGCGCCAATCTCCAGCTCGGCAACGCTGCTCACGGCATACTCTTCAACTGCATGCAGAGCCTTCCAAAGCACGAGAAACACATGCACACCACTCCCGCCCGTCAACGATTCAAGATTCTCCGCCGCCATGCGTCCCCTCTCTTTGTCTTGACATCAAGATACTTTATCTCAAGCGGTATTGTCAAGTTCAGACATAAACCGCCGCTCGAAGAAACACGCAAAACATTCATTGCCAACCGCAAAATGTTCCGCTAAGATCGCCCGACCTCGCTAACGGTCACACTAGCACTCACACCCACGGGGTGCCGTACACTGTACTTTTCTGAAAAGCTAAGGTAATAAGTCACCATGTTAATCGTCATGAAAGCCGACGCCACTGACAGCCAGGTCGAGGCTGTCCTGCGCGTCGTCGAACAACTAGGTTTCAAAGGCCACCCCATGCCGGGCGCCACGCGCACCGCGATCGGCATTACCGGCAACCAGGGTGCGGTCGATCCGTCGCACTTCGAAAATCTCGCCGGTGTCGCGGAAGCCATTCGCGTCAGCAAGCCTTACAAACTCATTTCCCTCGACCTGCGGCCCGAAAAAACCGTCGTGCGCTGCGGCGACGCCACTATTGGCGGCGACGAGCTCGGCATCATCGCCGGCCCGTGCGCCATCGAGAGCCGCGATCAGGCGTTTAGGATCGCCGAAGCCGTGCGGCGCAGCGGCGCGCGTTTCTTTCGCGGCGGCGCTTACAAGCCGCGCACTTCCCCCTACGCCTTCCAGGGCCTGGGCGAAGAAGGACTCAAGATTCTCGCCGACATACGCGATGCGTACGGTTTGAAGATCGTGACGGAGGCACTCGACGAAGCGGGCGTCGATCTCGTCGAACGTTACGGCGACATGATTCAGATTGGCGCGCGCAACATGCAAAACTTCTCGCTGTTGCGACGCGCGGGCAAAGCACGTCTGCCTGTGTTACTTAAGCGCGGACTCTCGGCCACCCTCGATGAGTGGTTGCTCGCGGCCGAGTACATCATGGCCGAAGGAAACTATCAGATCGTGCTTTGTGAACGAGGCATTCGCACCTTCGCGCAGCACACGCGCAACACGCTCGACCTCGCGGCGATTCCCGCGGTCAGACGCGTCTCGCATCTGCCGGTGATCGTCGATCCGTCACATGGCACGGGCAAGAATTTCATGGTCACGCCGCTCGCACGCGCGGGTGTGGCAGTGGGCGCGGACGGTTTAATTATCGAAGTTCACGATCAACCGGAACACGCGCTGTCAGACGGCGCGCAGGCGTTGACGTTGGACCAGTATGAAGAGATGGTGCATGAGGTGCGCGCGATTTACGAAGTGATCGCGCCGGCGACAGTTATCTAAGACAGAAGCGCGGCCAAGTCGCGCGCGAATACAGAACGCGGCATCACTTGCTCGTATCCGGCGGCCACCGCGCTTCGCTGCAATTCCACTTCGACGTGCGAAAAGAACCCGAGCAAACGAACCGTGCCCAGTTCCGACGGCAAACTAAGGGGATCGATCTTCTGATTCTGTAAATCGACGATCACCAGATCCGCTTGTGGTGCCTTTTCCAGCAGCGCTTCCATCGTTCGCGGAAAACTGATCTGGGCTCCGACCGCCTCCGCCACCGCGCGAATCTTCGCCTTGAAGAACATGTCGTCAACCACTGCCAGCACTGTCTTGGCCACTGCGATTCCCCCTTTAACTGACGCCGAAAAGCTCGAGTTCGGGCCGCAGCACGATCATCATCCCGCCGCGACGAACCAGAACAAATTAGTCGTCGCATCATACAACATCCGTTACGCGCGCGGCCCGTATCTCATCTCCGGCGGTGTGCGCCGCAAGCTCGGGTTGATGAGTTTGCGCGAGCGTCCGCAACACGTCGGCAAGTTGATTGCAGATGCAGCACGCGCATTCTCCAGCGGCGCGTTGTTACCACGCGTCGATGTGCTCGCGTTGCAGGAAGCAGACAAGCGAACGCGACGCACCGGCGGTCATCACGTCGCGCAGGAACTCGCCACGCAGTTGGACATGAATTGGGTACACGCGCCGGCCGGAATTCCGCGCGGCATCAAGCCCGCGCAGCGCCAGTGGTGGCTGGATTTTGAAGAACCGATCGACTTGCACGATAGCGGCGACACAGGTGTTGCCTTGTTAAGCCATCTGCCGCTTAGTGACGTGACGCGAATCGATCTGCCGTGGCACGAGTGTCCGTGGCGTCCTCGTCTGGCGATGGCAGCCACTGTCGAGTTTGGATCGAAACGTTTACGCATCTTCAACGCGCACGTCGATCCGCACGCCGCGTCCGACGGTCAGCTCGCCCAATTGCAAACGATCGCGGATCAAGCGGATTCGAACCCCGGCCCGACGATCATCATGGGCGACTTCAACACGTTGTCGCGCGAGAAGTGCGCCGAGACGCGCAACTTTCTCGAATCGCGCGGCTACACGACGCCGATCCCGACCGGCACTCCCACCTGGCGCGGCGCCGGACTGCGACTACACGCCGATTGGATCTTTTCGCGCGGACTAACAATCTCTCGCTGGGGAGTTGCGCGGCCGCTGTACGTTTCCGATCATTGGCCCATTTGGGCTGAGATTTGCTGAAACCTCTCAACGATTGACGCTATATTCGATTTAACTTACGATGCGCTCAGCAACCCAGTGTCCGGCAGGACCTCGTTGGCCGGGCAAGCTCACTTAACTATTCACTTCCTTCTGTGGTGCGGCTCGGAAGCTTACGAACGAGTAGTCGCCTGGACATGTCGGAGCAAACTGAAATCCCGGACATATCTGTCGTCATAACGACCTATAACAGAGCGGATCTGTTAGCGGCGACGCTGCAAGGCTTGTTTGTCCAGGAAACGGGAGGTGTGCGGTACGAGATTGTCGTCGTAGATAACAACTCCACCGACAACACGCGTCAGGTAGTTGAGAGTTTCTGTGACCGTGGCGGTCCTGTCCTACGCTATGTTTTCGAGCCGCGGCAAGGCGTGTCACACGGACGTAATGCCGGAGTGACGGCAGCCCGAGCGAGTATCATTGCCTTCACCGACGATGATGTTGTGCCGACACCCGGCTGGGTAGCGCAAATAAAACGCGCTTTTGACAAACACAAGCACATCGACGTTCTCGGCGGCAAAATCCTTCCGGAGTGGCAGAGTCCGCCACCACGCTGGCTAACGACAGATCACTGGTGGCCGCTAGCCCTTCTCGACCGTGGCGATGAACCGTTCTACGTCAATGCCGCCAACCCGTTATGCCTACCTACGGCAAACGCGGCCTTTAGAAGAGAGGTGCTGTCATATATAGGCCCGTTCTCGGAGCAGTTTTCGACGCGTGAGGATCATGAGCTCCTCATCCGGCTCTGGCAGTCAGGCCGTCAGGGATTGTATGAACCTAAAATGGTTGTGTTGGCAAAGGTTCAGCCGGAGCGGATGTGCAAGTCGTATCATCGCCAGTGGAACAAGGCCACGGGAAAGTTTAATTCGCTGATGCGACTCGGCGAGATCATGGATGCGGATGGCAGTATCGGGCCGGAGTCCAGGAATACGCTGCGACTTTACGACGTGCCCGCCTACATGTATCGCGAACTTTTTGTGGAAAGTTTTAGGTGGCTCAAACAGCGCATTAGCGGTAATGAGAGTACGAGACTGCAATGTGAAAATCGTTTGTATTACCTTTGTGGTTACGTCAGCACACGGTACGGACAGACGTCTGCCCGGAAGAAATTCTCCGCCCTGACCGAATTGATGTCCTTCGCAAAGGCCGTTTGGCGCAAGAAGGTCCTACGTCAACAGCATTCGTAAGCGAAGCACATTGCCTACCTGCACCCCTTCGCACGGACACCGCACTTGAAGATCGGAATTTACAACGAGCCGAGCCGTGGCGGGATTGGCGGCGCCGAGATCTGCGTCGCTCTTCTTGCCGAGAGCCTGGCAAAAGCCCACGAAGTCGAGATCGTTCATCACAAAACTTCATTCACTGCTGAGAATCTGGCCCGGTATTGCGGAGTCGATCTCAGCGGTGTGAGTTTCAGGTATGTTGAACCAGGAGATTACGATTTTGGGACTACCTGGAATCCGTGGCGCCGATACAAGAGCGCGCGTTCGTGGCAAGCACACCTCAGTAAACCGTACGACCTGTTCGTAAGCTTCACTCACGGCTTCCCGCCGTTTTGTAATGCGCCGCGCGGCGTCTTGACGGTGCTCTTCCCTTGCAACGAAGCTCCGCATAAAGAATTTAGAACCACTTCGGCTTTCGTTTCGCCGCTTACTTTTCTAAAGCATGAGTATCACAAGTGGGAATGGAGAAAGCGGCTGGACACGTACCAACGCAAGCTGGCAAATTCCGAATTTACTCGCGATTGGACCAGGCATCGCTGGGATGTGGAGTGCGAAGTTGCGTATCCGCCAGTCGACACGGATTTCGCGGTGGAGGAGAAGGCGAACGCGATTATCAGCGTCGGCCGGTTTGCCCGGGACGGACACAGCAAGAAACAACTGGAGCTGCTCGAGGCCTTCAACGGAGTGAAACCTGAAATGAATGATTGGGATTATTACTGTGTTGGTGGTATCGACGATTCGCCGTCCGGACGGCAGTACTTTGATGAAGCAGTGAAGTTGGGTGAAGCGAGTGGCGCCAGCGTCAGAGCAAACATCGATCGTGCTGCGCTCCGGCACTTGTACCAAAAGAGCAAAGTCTTTTGGCATGCAGCGGGTCTGAATGAGATAGACAATCCGGAGCTGTTCGAGCATTTTGGAGTCGCTACCGTGGAGGCGATGGCGGCCGGTTGTGTGCCGGTCGTGATTAACAAGGGAGGCCAGCAGGAGATCGTACAGCACGGCGTCAACGGCTTTTTGTGGAACACACTCGAGGAACTTAGGGAATACACAACGCTCCTCGCGCAGGACGAAGAGTTACGGACTCGTCTGGCCACTGCCGCGCGCTCACGGGCCCAACGATTTAGCGTTTCAAATTTCCTGGCGCAGTATTCGACGATTCTTGGCTTAGATGAAGATTACCAGCCGCGATAATTCTCTGCTTCGTGAAGCGCGCGCCGTGCGCGATGGTAAAGTCGACGAGTTAATCTACGTCGAGGGACTGCGTCTCGCGGTCGAAGCGCTGCGTTCGCATCTCGACATCGAAGCGGTGATCGTGTCGGAGCAACTGGCGAGCAAAGAGAAAGCCGCGGCGGCGATTGATGAACTCGCGAAAGCGTCAAGACGCGTAGCTTCAGTCAGTGAGAAATTGCTGGAGTCGATTTCCTACACGAAGACGCCACAAGGCATCGTCGTGCTGGCGCAGCGGCCTGAGTCTTCTGAGCAACGTCTCGCGCAGAGCTTGTCAAAGAACCCGCTCCTCGTTGTGCTGCACCAGATCAACAATCCCGTAAACGTCGGCGCGATCCTGCGCACGGCGGAAGCCGCGGGCGCGACCGGGATCATCACAACGAAGAACACGAGCGATCCGTTTTCGCCGAAGTCGTTGCGCGGCGCGATGGGTTCGGCGTTTCGCTTGCCGATCTGGCGCGAGGCGGAGTTTAGCGAAGCAGTTGAGTGGTGTCGGGCTAAACAGATCGCATTAGTGGGAACTGATGCTGACGCGAGTTTGAAACACACGGATTGGGATTGGGGCCGCGCGACGGCCGTTGTGCTCGGGCCTGAATCAACCGGACTGCACGACGAGGAATTGAAAGCCACGGATCAGACGGTCAGCATTCCGATGCACGGTGAGGTCGAGAGCTTGAACGTGTCAGTCGCCGCAGGAATTTTGCTTTACGAAGCTGCTCGCCAGCGATCGATCGACTGAGACGCCGAGATCGCGTAATAGTCCGTCCTGCAAGCCGTAGATCCAACCGTGCACTGCGAGCTCCTGTCCACGTTCCCACGCCGCCTGCACGATCGTCGTCCGGCTCACGCTCATCACCTGCTCGATCACGTTCAGCGCACACAAACGATCGATTCGTTCAGATGCGTCTTCGATCTTCGCGAGCTCGTCGCGATGCGCGTGCATTACGTCCTGCACGTGCCGCAACCAGCTGTCGATCAGTCCGAATTGCAGATTCTCCATCGCGGCTTTCACGCCGCCGCAACCGTCATGACCGCACACGATGATGTGCTTCACCTTTAACACGTCCACCGCATACTGCATCACCGAGAGGCAATTGAAATCCGTGTGGACCACGACGTTCGCGACGTTGCGATGCACAAACATCTCGCCCGGCGCGAGGCCGACCAACTGCGTCGCCGGCACACGGCTGTCGGAACAGCCGATCCAAAGAAAAGTCGGTGATTGCTGCTTGGCGAGTGTCGGAAAAAAGTCGGGGTCGCTGGCCTTGATACCTTCAGCCCACACCCTGTTCTGTTCGAGAAGCTGCTTGAGCTCTGTCATAAATCAAATGCGCCTGGGACGTTGTTTTGCCGAAACTGATTTTACGATCGTGTAACCACGTCCGCTCGTTGGAAGCGGTGGTTCGGCGTGCTTTACCGCGGCTTGGATCAATTCCTTCACGCCGGGATCATCGAGCACTGACACATCATCGAGCCGCACAAACGCGCCCTGGTTGCCGCTGCCTTGCAAAAGTTTGTGCGGATCCGGAAGCGAGCGGCCGTACATGAAATAAAGATTCACCCCGCGCGCGTAGACTGCGAGCGAGAAGAGCACGTCGGAGGTTCTTTCGGTGGAACTGTAACCGATCGCGAGCGCGTTGTAGTTGTCGTAGACGAGCTCGATGGCGGTAGGAAATCTCTTGCGTACGACGGAACGCGCCGCGCGCGTCAGCTTCGCGACCCCAGGATCAAACTTCGCGATGAAACCCGCGACCTGTTTCGCCGGCGAGGTATCTGAATCGGATTCGACGTTTGCTCGTGACTTAGTTTTCACGCCTGGCCCGTGGCCGCGATCGCTTCGATTTCGATGAGGAAACCGTGATGCAAAGGACCGCACGGAATGACCGCGCGCGCCGGTCGATTGTCGCCGAGGATGCGCGAGTAGACCTCGTTCACTGCGCCCCAAAGATTGATGTCGGCCACCGAGATGTTCATCTTCAACACGCGGTCCCAGTCGCTGCCGGCGGCTTTGAGAATCGCGTGCACGTTGTTGAGGGCCTGTTCGGTCTGTTGCTCGATCGAGTCGAGTTTGTGTTCGCCAGTCGCCGGATCGATCGACAACTGGCCCGCGACAAAAACAAGTCCGTTGTAGACGGTGGCTTGTGAATAGTGACCGGCGGGCGTTGGAGCGTTAGGAGTTTGAATTCGTTTGATGTCCATGATGTTTAAGTTGTCAGTCAAAGAGTTGTTGAATAAGCTCG
>DASXXL010000137.1:0-6971 GCA_036503085.1 Pyrinomonadaceae bacterium
GAAGAGCGCGCTCGTTGAGTTTTTGGGCAAAGCTTAGCCGGTAAACCAAAATGATTTCAGTCATTCTCAGGCTACTCGCCTTCTACCTGAAATTCTCGCGGCCGCTCGTCGTCTTTGCAGTGCTGGTGGGTCTGCTGGCAGGCTCGACCAGCGTTGTGCTGATTGGTCTCATCAACAGCCGCATTTCGAATCCCGACGCGAGTGCGAGCGAATACCTTTGGATCTTCATCGCGCTTGCCTTCGCGCAATTCGTGCTCACTGTGATCCCTGGCATACTCGCGACTCATCTCGCCGAGCGTACCGGCTTCGATCTGCGGCTGCGACTCTGCCGCCAGATCCTGCGCACGCCTTTGCGCGAGCTCGAAGAGACCGGCAATCACAAAATTCTCGCCACGCTGACGCAGGACATTCAGAACATCACCACTGCCTGCATTCAAGTACCGCAAGTCTGCGTCAGCATCGGCGTACTGATCGGTTGCTTCATTTACCTCGGCTCGCTGTCGTCGAAGATGCTGGTAGTCCTGATCGCGCTCGTGGCGGTCGCAGTCCTCAGCACGAAACTGCTCGAAGCGAAGGCCAGCGTGTTTATGAAGCGGGCGCGTGAAGAATGGGACACGCTGGTCAAGAATTTCACCTCGCTCACCGAAGGAATGAAGGAGCTGAAGCTGCATCGCCGGCGCCGCGAAGCTTTCTTCAGTTCGATCCTCGAAACCAACGCCGGACGCATGCGGCAAAACAACACGATGACGGGCACCACCTACGCGCTCGTGACGGGCTGGGGAATGGTCCTGTACTTCATCGTCGTCGGATTGCTGATCTTCGTCCTGCCTGGTTACGACAGCAACATAAATCGCGACGAGTTGACCGGCTATGCCATCACCGTGCTCTTCATGCGAACTTACGTGATCGCGTTGATGGTCCTGCTGCCGTTTTTCGCGCAGGGCGCCGTCTCGCTGCGCAAGTTGGAAGAGCTGGGTCTGGCGCTCTCACAGTTTCACGGTGATATCGACAGGGACGGCGACGAACCCGAGACAGCTTCGTTCAAGAAGTTGGAATTAAAGTCTGTCACTCACTCGTATTATCGCGACCAGGAAGACAGCGACTTCATTCTTGGTCCAATCGATCTCACTTTGCACCACGGCGAAGCGGTTTGGATCGCCGGCGGCAACGGCAGCGGCAAGACCACGCTCGCAAAACTGTTGACCGGTCTCTACGTGCCCGCGAGCGGTGAGGTCCGTCTCAACGACGACGTAGTTACCGACGACACCAGGGATCGTTATCGCCAGCACTTCTCCGCGCTCTTCACGGATTTTTACCTCTTCGAAAATCTGCTCGGGCTCAGTGAAAACGGCGCTGAGAAAGACGACGGCAAACTCGACCAGACGGCGCGCACTTATCTCAATCGACTGCATCTCGATCGCAAAGTGCAGGTTAACGACGGCAAGCTCTCCACGCTCGAGCTCTCACACGGACAGCGAAAGCGTTTGTCGTTACTCACGGCGTTTCTCGAAGACCGTCCCATTTACGTTTTTGACGAGTGGGACTCGGGCCAGGATCCCGTCTTCAAAAAAGTTTTCTATCTCGAAGTGTTGCCGGAATTGAAAGCGCGCGGCAAGACGGTCGTGGTGATCAGCCACGACGATCGTTACTACCAACTCGCCGACCGCATCATCCGCCTCGAGTTTGGCAAGATCGAATACGAAACCAGCTTCGAGCAGGAAATAGGTCTCACTGGATCCCATGATTTCTCAGGAGGTTGATTCCATGAAGCGACTATTGATCGTTTTGGGTTTGTTGGCTCTTTGTTGTTTGCCTGCGGTGGCCCAGAGTGCGCCGCAGCCCGCAGCGAAGCCGGCGTCTGACGACACTCCCACTCAGCAAGCCCTCATAAAACTAACCAAGGATTGGATCGACGCTGAAGATAAACGTGACGGCGCGACACTCGATCGTTTGCTCGCCGATGATTTCGTGGGCACGACTCCGTCGGGAATCAAGGCCACGAAAAAGATGGTCGTGCCCGATCCCAAGGGACCGGGTGGCGGTTTCTCTTTTACCGGCGACGACTTCGTCTCGCGCGTTTACGGCGACATGGGCGTCGTGTTCGGCAACGGCACGTGGAAGGGAAAAGACAAGGGCACACTCTGCTTCACGGTGGCATTCGTCAAGCGCGGAGATAACTGGCAGATCGTTGCGCTTCACATCTCGCAAGTGCCCGAGCACTGAGCATTCCTTCAACACACATCGAGGTACGCACAATGAAACGGCTCGCGTTGGTGTTTCTCATGGCCGGGGTCTTCCTGTCCGGCGTGCCCGTCAAGGTTGGCGCGGATGATGACGCCAGTCTGCAAGCGGCAGTCAAACAGATCGATGCTCTCGCGGCCGCGGAGTATGCGAAGTTCAACAACCTCGGCAGCCTCACTGTCGGTGTGGTCCATGGGCGAAAACTGATCTGGACGAAGAGCTACGGTTACGCCGACATCGAGAAGAAGGAAGTAGCCACGAAAGACACGGTCTATCGCATCGGCGGCATGACCGCGAAATTCACGGGGCTGATGCTGTTGCAACTGGTCGAAGCGGGAAAGATCTCACTCAACGACAGGGTCGACAAATACTTTCCCGAGATAAATACGATTCAGGGTCGCGACCCGGCCGATGCGCCGGTCACGTTCTATCAACTAGCGATACATACTTCGGGAATCGCCAACGAGCCCAGCGATATGGAGACCTACACGCACGGGCCGGTCAGCAGTTGGGAACAGACCTTGATCGCCGCGTTGCCACACACGAAATTCGTTGCCACACCCGGCGCGAGATATGTTTACTCGAATGTTGGTATCGCATTGCTCGGCGCTGCGCTGAGTCGTGTCGCTGGTGAGCCGTACATCAGTTATGTGCAGAAGAAAATCTTCGCGCCGCTCGGCATGAAGCACACGTCGTTTGAGTTGAATTCTATGATCAAGCCGGCGCTCGCTAAAGGTTATGTCGTGACGGGCGACAAAGCGGACGGCAGCATTCCCGAACGCGAACACCAGGGGCGCGGTTACAAAGTTCCGAGCGGCGCAGTGTACACGACTGTCGGCGACCTCGCGCGGTTCATCTCCTTCGAGCTGGGCAAAGGCCCCGAAGGTATTCTGAAAAAGCAGACGCTCGTGGACAACTACCAGCGCATTGAAAAGTTGAAAAAGCCAAGCGATGAAATCATCGGCTATGGTGTGGGTTTCCAGGAGATGGACTGCGGCGATATGTCAGTCATTGGTTACGGCGGCTTCGTGCCGGGCTACCACGCGAGGAGCGATTTCTATTGGTCTGCCGGCGTTGGCTTCATCGTACTGCGCAACATCGAAGGCGGCAGGATGCACGAGTCGACGCGCACGTTAGCGTGCAAGTCGATCGGCCAGTTGGTTGCGAGCCGGCATCATGCGAATCTGTGATCTTCCGAAAAGCTCTTTATCCGAGTAAAGTGTTCGCGTTCTAGCCAGCCTTACCCTGAGGAGATCGCAAATGAACAAGAGAAGCATTGCGAGAGGAATCGTCGTGGGAGCACTGTTGTCTGTCGCGGTGTCGCTGCCTTTCACCATTCACACGTCGTCAGCACCGCAGGAGAAACCGATCGAACTGAGCGCGAAGAACATTCAAGTCCTCAAAGGGATGCCGGAGTCGCAACTCATGCCGACGATGCATTTGATGAGGACGGCACTGGGAGTCAAATGCGAGTTTTGTCACGTCGCTGTCAACGGCAAGTATTGGATGGACGACAAGCCGCAGAAACAGACGGCGCGACGCATGATTCAGATGGTGTTTGACATCAACAAGGCAAACTTCGGCGGTGAACCGGTCGTCACCTGCAACACGTGTCATCGCGGCAGCACAAAACCTGTCGGTGTTCCGGCTATCGGACAAGCAGCTTTTGACAACCCGACGCGAACAGATCCCAGTGAGATCGTTGCTGCTCCGGCGCTCCCGCCGGTTGAAGAGATTCTCAATAAGTACACTGACGCCGTGGGCGGCAAACGCGCGGTCGAACAACTACAGACCCGCGTGACCGAAGCGACTTTGATGAGACCGAAGCTCGTGAATCCGAGCGGCAAGCCGACTGTGGTAGAGATTTATCAGAAAGCTCCGAACAAGTTGTTGTGGGTCATGACGGGCGCCGACGGCACCGTAGTTTACCAGGGCTACAACGGCAAAATCGGTTGGGTCAAAGGTCCGACTTTTCAACGCGAGTTGACGCCAAGTGAGTTGCCGCCGGTCCTGCAACAAGCGAACTTCTACAAAGAGTTGAATCTCAAGGACCAGTTTCCCACGTTGAAGGTGATCGCTAAAGAGAAGGTCGGCGAGCGCGATGCGTATCTCCTCGAGGGCGTGAACTCGAATGGCTATCGCGAGAAATTGTACTTTGACACGGAGACTGGTTTGCTCGTGCGGCGAGTGCTCTACAACAAGACCGTGTTGGGTCCCGATCCATTGCAGACTGATTACCTCGACTATAAAGAAGTCGATGGCGTGAAGCTTCCGTTCACGATACAGACTTCCTACCTGGACAATAGTCACTTAAACACGACGAGAAAGTTTTCGCAGATCAAACACAACGTTCCCGTGGATGACGCGAAGTTCGACCCGCCGTCGAAGTGACCACAGAAAGACGGTTCTAAAAATGAAACGACAGTACCGGAAACGTCTCTGGGCGTTTGTGTGCCTGTTCGCGTTCGTCCTTTCCAGCGCGACGATCTCGCGCGCGCAGGAAAGTGATGAAGTCACGAAGTGGTTTGCGAGTCACGCGATTCCGTTGAAGAGCGTTGAAGACAAAGAGAGCTTCGAACAGCTAAAGCCGCTGAAGGAAGTTTTGCGCGGCGTGCGCATCGTCGGCCTGGGCGAGGAGACGCACGGCACCCACGAGTTCTTTCAATTCAAACGGCGCGTGATCGAATACCTCGTGAAAGAAGCCGGCTTCACTGTCTTCGGGATGGAGCTTAGCTACGCCGCTTCGTTAGACATCAACGAGTATGTGCTCAACGGCAAAGGCGACCGCGACAAACTGCTCGCGAAGCAGGGAACCTGGGCGTGGGACACGCAGGAAGTTTCCGAGTTGATCGAATGGCTGCGGCAATACAACAGCACTGTTCCCGTGGAGAAGAAAGTCAGGTTCGTTGGTTTCGACATTCACAATACGAACGATGCGCTTCTCCTTGTCGCTAACTATCTCACTAAAGTTGCGCCCGATCGGCTCGACGCCTTCAACAAAGTCGCGCAATTTCTGCGCTCGGACGACACAGGACGACAACACCTCGATTATCCCGCGCAAGTCAGCGCCGCGGACAAAACACAGAACCTCGCGACACTCAACGAACTGATCGGTTTTCTTTATCTGAACCAGACGCGGTTTACGCAGCAAACATCCGCGGCGGAATTCGCGCAAGCCTTCAACGACGCGGCCGTCCTCGCTGAGTTTGCCGACACTTATCGCCGTTCGCGCGCTGATTCGCCCCGAGATCTTTACATGGCCCAGAACATAATCAGGACCATAAAGGCAGAAAAACCGGGAACACGGATCGTCGTCTGGGCGCACAACGACCACATCGGAAAACGCAAAGGCTCTTTCGGTGGTTATCTCCAATCGACTTTTGGACCTGAGTACTACGCGCTCGGTACGTGTTTCAATCAGGGTGCGTTTCAAGCGCGCGAGATGAATAAAGACGTGACCATCGGCGCGCTGAAAGAATTTAGCGTAGGCGCAGCGTCGGAAGGTTCGATCGAGTGGTATCTGAACCGCACCGGCATCAAGAATTTCATCGTCGATCTGCGCAACACCACGAAGAGCGAAACGATCGAGCAGTGGCTCGGCACGTCACGCCGTATGCGTTCTATCGGTCTCGGTTTCTACGGCGATAATCAAAGCTACGTGCGGGTGAACTTGCCGCAGACATTCGACGGCCTCGCCTTCATCGAGACGACCACGCGCGCTCGTCCAAACCCGACGGGAATACGCGGCGCCTGGACCATTGCGGAAAAACCAAATACGAACTGATCCCACCCTTTCTCACTCACGCTGGCTTTCCTTAAAAGTCGGTTACGAATTGATTTCTCTGTGCCTCTGTGTCTCTGTGGTTGGTTTTCGCTAAGAAATTATTAACCACAGAGACACAGAGACACAGAGAAGAGCGCGCTCGTTGAGTTTTGGGGCAAAGCTACTCACGCTAGAGGACCATCACATGGAACGAATCATCATCGCCGGGGCCGGCCTGGTCGGCTCACTACTTGCCGTTTACCTGTCAAAGAAGGGTTATCGGGTTGACGTTTACGATCGAAATCCCGATCCGCGCGATGCGTCCAGTGATGCGCGCGCCGGCAAGGCTTTCAACCTGACGCTCTGCGATCGCGGCTTCAAAGCGCTTGACGAAGTCGGAGTCGGCAATCTCATTCGCAGTATTTCGGTCCCGGCCTACGGCAGGTTTGTTCACAACGAACAAGGCGAACTGGCTTATCAACCTTACGGCAACAACTCCGAGGCGCTTTATTCGATTCTGCGTTCCGACATGAGCCGCGCGATGGTCGAGTTTGCCGCCGAACAACCAAACGTCGAGTTTCACTTCCACGAGAAGTGCGTCGGCCTCGGCCTGTCACCGCTGGAAGTCGAATTCAAGAACACGCGCACTGGCGCGCAACGACGCGAGAAGGCTTATCTGCTTTTCGGAGCCGACGGCGCGTTCTCCGGTGTGCGCACGCATCTGCAAAGATTTCACCGCGTCAGTTACGCCCAGGAGTTTTTGGACCAGGGCTACAAAGAGCTGAACGTGCCGGCCACCGCGACAGCGGAATGGGTTACGGAAAAGAACGTGCTGCACATGTGGCCGCGCGGTCGTTACATGCTGCTTGGTTTTCCGAATAACGACGGCAGCTTCACTTGTTCGTTGCACATGCCGTTCGAGGGCAGTGTGTCTTTCTCGTCTTTGCAAACGGAAAGCGACGTGCTC
>DASXXL010000138.1:0-6272 GCA_036503085.1 Pyrinomonadaceae bacterium
GGCTTCCAGTTACGCTCGACTGAAGCGCACTGACGACGCAATAACGGTCTATAAAGTCCTCATTGATAAAGTTCCTAATAACCCAACGCCTGAGCGCGCTTACCTCAACATCATTGACTTGTTGCACGAAGCGGGCCGCTATCCGGAAGCGTTAAATTGGGTGCAACAGACGCGCGCGCGATTCAAGAACGATCTCGGCGGGGCGCTGGCATTGTTTGCACAGTTGCGGATTCATCTGGCGCAGGCGAGTTGGGCCGCGGCGATGAGCGATGCTGAGGAGTTGACGAAGTCTTCGGATCTCGGCGGCACGCGTGTGCCGGGCGGGACGACGCCGGCGGAAGTCTCATTTCTGCGTGCGTACGCGCTGGAGCAATCAGGCCGCACGGAAGACGCGATCGCTGCGTATCTCGCGATTCCCGACGGGCGCAACGAGTATTACGGTGCGCGCGCCACGCAACGTTTGCTCGCTTTGGCGAACGGTGACAAGTCGCGCGCGTTCGTCCAGATGCAGCTCAACGCGCTGGCTAACGAAGCAAAGACAGCGAGCGCCGCGGGACAGTGGGAGCAAGCGCGCATCGCTGCACAGTCGGTGTTGCGCTTGACCAACGAGCCTTCAAAGCGCGCGGAGATCCTGAAGCAACTGAGCTCGATCTATGCTTCATTAAGCGCCTATCGCCTGAAGACGTTCAATACCATTTCACTTACGTCCGCAAGCGACTCCAATCCTCCCTCTCAACACGACGCGCTGGCGGACTCTCTGCTTAGTTTCGGACTCTACGATGAAGGCCTTCCTGAGTTTCTTGCCGGCAGCCAGGTAAAGACTCCTACCCTAGTTTCCGAGCAGGCCTACAGCCTTGCAAAACTGTCATTGCAAGCGGGCCTGCCGAATCGCGCCGTGCGTTTCGCGGAACAGGTGTGGAAAGGATTGCCCGCGGATTATGTCGTCGATCTCGCGCCGAGAGATCTCGTCGAGATGTTGTACCCGGCGCCGTTTAGAGAATCGCTGCTGAAACACGCGCCGAGTCGCAACGTCGATCCGCGCTTTATGTTGTCGATCGCGCGCCAGGAATCGCGCTTCCAACCCGATGCGAAGTCGGTCGCCGCCGCGCGCGGGATGATGCAGTTCATTCCCTCGACTGCCAGCGAGATCGCGGCGGAGCTGAAGTTTTCAAAATTCGAACAAGACGATCTCTACAACGCGGACACGGCAATTCTATTCGGCGCGCAGTATCTCTCGAACCTCTTCAAACAGTTTCCCGATCAACCGCAGGCCGTCGCCGGCGCATACAATGGCGGCGCCGACAATCTCGCGCGCTGGATTGCACGTTCTCGCTCCACGGAAGCGGACCGTTACGTTCCCGAGATCGGCTTCTCGCAAACCAAAGACTACGTTTACAAAGTGCTGACCAACTACTGGGCTTATCAACATCTCTACGACGCTCAACTCCAACCGCTAACAGGCACCGCGAAATGAGAAGTTTTCAACGCGGCCTGGTCTTTGTAGTTTCGCTGGTGTTGATTGGCGCGCTTGCGGGCGCTTGCCGCCACAACGAAAAGCGTTACGAACTTAAAGGCAAGGTCCTGATGGTCGAGCGTGATAAGCACCTCGTCACCGTCGCGCACGAAGAGGTGAAAGGTCTGATGCCCGCGATGACCATGCCCTTCACCGTTGAAAACGAATCGGACCTCGACGCGCTCGCGCCGGACGCGCAACTGACCGCCACGCTCGTCGTCGATGGCGCGCATTCGTGGCTGGAAGACCTCGTCATCGTGCAACAAAGCGGCGCGCCGAACATGAGCGCGCCCGGTATGACGGTCGAAGCAAAGGTGGGAGATCAGGTCCCGAATTTTGTGCTCCGAAACCAGGATGGCAAACAGATCCGGTTGAAAGACTATCGTGGCAAGGCGCTGCTGCTGACGTTCATCTACACGCGTTGTCCGCTGCCGGACTACTGCACGCTGATGAGCAACAACTTCGCCAAGGTCGACCGGCAACTGGAGCAGGACGCGAACCTCTACGCGAAGACGCACCTGCTCAGTATCAGCATCGACCCCGGCTATGACACGCCACAAGTGCTACGCAGTTACGGCGCGGCGCATACGGAGCGATACGAGGCGGAGACTTTCCAGCACTGGGAGTTTGCGTCAGGCGAGCAGGTGAAAGAGGCGGCGCAGTTTTTCGGTTTGAGATACTTCGCCGACCAGGACCAGATCATTCACGCGTTGAGGACCGTGATCATCGCGCCGGACGGAAAAGTCGCGAAGGTTTATACGGACAACACGTGGAAACCGGAAGAGGCCGTGGAGGAACTCAAGCGAGCCCTCGGATCTTCTTGATCTCTTCAGTCAACACCGGCACCGCTTCAAACAGATCTCCAACGATCCCATAATCTGCGATATCGAAGATCGGCGCTTCCGCATCTTTGTTTATCGCCACGATCGTGCCCGAGTTTTTCATGCCGACGAGGTGCTGGATCGCGCCCGAGATGCCTAATGCCACATAAAGCTTCGGCGCAACCGTTTGTCCCGACGATCCAATCTGGCGATCGATCGGCAACCACTCCGCGTCGCAGATCGGACGCGACGCAGCAATATCGCCGCCAAGCGCTTCCGCGAGTTTTTCCGCCAGACCGAGATTGTCTTTGCTCTTGATGCCACGACCAACAGCGACGATCACATCCGCCTTCGTGAGATCCACCGCTTGCTTCGCTTCCTGGAACGGCGGCTCCGGCTTCATACGCACGTCGCCGATCTCAACCGCGACATTCTCGACCGGCGCGCCGCTGCCTTTCGCAGCCTGGTCTGGCCGGTAAGCACCAGTTTGAAAAGTCGCAAACACCGGCGCCTCACCATCGGAGATAACGTCCGCGTCCAACTTGCCGAGAAAGATGCGGCGCGTAAAACCGATCTTCCCGCCTTCGACACGCGCGCGAATGCAGTCGCTGATCATTCCCTTGCCGAAACGCGCGGCGAGCTTTGGGCCAAAGTCGCGCACCTGGTACGTGTGCGTCAGGAACACGAACTGCGGATCCACCTGTTTGACGATCTGCTCGAAGCCATCAGCGTAGGCATCGGGAGTGTAATCAGCGAGTTTCGAGTTTGTCGCGCAGATCACTTTCGCCACGTCATAAGCCGCGATCTCCTGCGCCAGACTGCTCACATCAGCGCCCAACACAACCGCAGTCACCGCTTGCTGTAGCTCCGATCCCAATTGCTGCGCCGCCGCGATAGCCTCGATCGAACTCTTGTTCGCCGTGCCGCCTTTGTGTTCGATGAAAACTAATATGCCGTTGCTCATTTTTAGAAAACTCTTGCCTCAGTGTGAAGTTTCTGTGCGAGTTCCGCTGCGCCCGCTTTCGCATCGCCGTTGCCGAGCAGTTGCGTCTGCTTCATCTTCTGCGGCAGGTAAACCTTCTCGATGCGCTGGTGCGAAGGACGCCCGACGACATCCGCCGAAGGAGTCACTTCTTTGATCTCCTTCTTCTTCGCGGCCATGATTCCTTTCAACGTCGCGTAGCGGATCTGGCTGATGCCCGATTGAATCGTCAGCAACGCAGGTAGCGGCATCTCGTACCACTGGTACCAGCCGCTTTCCAGTTCGCGCTTGACGCGCAGTTTGTCAGCCGCCGCATCGAGCTCAATCACGATCGTCGCGTGCGGCAGGCCGAGCAACTCAGCCATAATCACGCCCGTTTGCCCGTAACCATGATCATCCGATTGCAGGCCCGTCATCACGAGGTCTGCTTTCTCATCACGAATCGCGTCCGCCAAAACGGTCGCCGCCGCAAACGGCGAAAGATGCGCCAGGTTGTCGCCGACAACGTGAATCGCCCGATCAGCGCCACGCGCGAGCGCATCCTTGATGACACTCTTCACACGCTGCGGTCCCATCGAGCAAACCACCACTTCACCACCGAGCTTCTCACGCACGCGCAACGCTTCTTCGAGCGCGTAACCATCCGACTCGCTCACTTCAAACGACAGATCGCTCTCTTCGATCCACGTCGCGTCTTTGTTAATGCGCAGGATCGCGTCCTTGTTCGCGACCTGCTTCATCATCACTACAATCTTCATCTATTCCTCGTATCTCTTGAACAACAACGCCGCGTTCGTGCCGCCAAATCCGAAGCTGTTCGAAAGCACGTATTCGACGTGTGCTTCGCGCGGCTCGTTGGGCACGTAATCGAGATCGCATTCGGGATCGGGATTGAAGTAGTTGATCGTCGGCGGCAGCACATTGCGCTGCAATACGAGCGCGCTGAACACACTCTCAATACCGCCGGCCGCACCGAGCAAGTGTCCCGTCATCGACTTGGTCGAACTAACCGCCAGCTTGTACGCGTGCGGCCCGAATGTTTCCTTGATCGCGAGCGTCTCAAACTTGTCGTTGTATGGCGTAGACGTGCCGTGGGCGTTGATGTAGCCGACCTGTTCCGGCTGCACACCCGCATCTTTCAGCGTGCGCTGCATGACGCGCCGTGCGCCCGAGCCCGTTTCATCAGGCATCGTCAAATGAAACGCGTCGGCACAAGCGCCGTAACCCACAACTTCGCCGTAGATCTTCGCGCCGCGTTGCTTCGCGTGCTCGAGCTCTTCGAGAATCAGGATTCCCGCGCCCTCGCCGATCACGAAGCCATCGCGGTCACGTTCGAACGGACGCGACGCGTGGATCGGATCGTCGTTGTTGGTGGAAAGCGCGCGCATCGCGGAGAAACCCGCGACACTCATCGGCGTGATCGCCGACTCCGCGCCGCCGCAAATCATCACGTCGGCATCGCCGCGTTGAATGATCTTGAAGCTGTCGCCAATCGCGTGCGCGCCGGCGGCGCAGGCGGTGGCAGTGGCGGAGTTTGGTCCCTTGGCGCCGAAACGAATCGAGACCTGTCCGGCGGCGAGATTGACGATAGCGGAAACGATAAAAAACGGCGAGACGCGATCGGGACCATCGTCAAGCAGTTTCGAGTGCTCGCGTTCGATGGCCCAGAAATCGCCGATACCGCTGCTGATGTAAGTGCCGGTGTTTTCCGCGAGACTAGCAGGAAACTTCCCTTCCGGCGTCATTTGAATACCGCTGTCTGCGACGGCTTCGATCGACGCCGCAATCGCATAATGAATAAAGGCGCCCATCTTGCGCGCCTCCTTCTTGGCGATGAACGTCAGCGGGTCGAAGTTTTTTACTTCGCAGGCAAACTTGACTGAAAACCGCTCAGCGTCGAATTTCTTGATGTAGTCCGCGCCACTGCGACTGCTCATCAGCGCAGTCCACGTGTCTTCGACAGTATTGCCAACAGGTGTCACGAGGCCGAGGCCTGTAATCACGACACGTCGTGTCAAAGTAGAACTCCTTGGGAAGAGCCGGCTAAGTCGATTGTAGATTGCCAATTGACGATTGCCGATTTGAAATTGGCAATCGGCAATCGAAAATCGACATTACTTCTTGTGCTGGTCGATATAATTATAGGCGTCCCGCACGCTTTGAATTTTCTCGGCGTCTTCGTCAGGGATCTCAATGCCAAACTCCTCTTCAAAACGCATCACGAGTTCCACCGTGTCCAGCGAGTCGGCGCCGAGGTCGTCGATAAATCTGGCGTTGGGCGTGACCTCGTTTTCATCGACACCAAGCTCGTCGACGATAATCTGTTTTACCTTATTCTCGATCTCTTGATCGGGCATCGTGTTTGCTCCTCTGTGAGTTTAATTAGACTAATTCATCCCTGACAGCAAGGGCAGCGAGCGTCGCCTCCAAACTTGCTGCGTCTTCCACGTTAAGACACTTTACGTCACGATTCGTTTGCCGCATGAGTCCCGACAACACTTTGCCGGGTCCGACCTCAATAAACATTTGCGCCTCGCGCGCAAGCAACAACTGCATCGACTCCAGCCAGCGCACCGGCGCTGACACTTGCCTGAGCAACGCATCGCGCAATTCATCAGGCGCTGTCGCGATCTTTGCGTCGACGTTCGTCACTACCGGCATTCGCGGCTCGTTGAACGTCAAACGCTCGAGATGCGGCGCGAGTTTCTCCTGCGCCGGACGCATCAGCGCGCAATGAAACGGCGCGCTCACGTTCAACTTGATCACGCGCTTCGCCACGCCTTTCAACAACTCAATCGCGCGATCAACCGCTTCGGTGTTGCCCGCGATCACGAACTGGCTCGGCGAGTTTGAATTCGCGACTGAGCAGACTTGATCGTTACCCGCCTGATCCCGGCGCGCCTGTTCACACGCCGCTTCGATCATGCCCAACTCGCCGCCGAGCACCGCCGCCATC
>DASXXL010000139.1:0-1965 GCA_036503085.1 Pyrinomonadaceae bacterium
TGGTCTCGCGCGGACGAATCGATCTGCAATCGTTGATCACGCATGAATTCGATCTCGAAGACGCGCCGCAGGCTTATCAGCTCGTGAAAGACTCCTCGGCGACGAGCCTCGGCGTCTTGTTGCGATATCCCGAGCCGGAACCGCTGAAAGAAGCGACGACGTTTGCGCCGCCGCGGCGTGTGGCGCTGCGGACCAAAACCGCGGAATCCGATCTGAGAGTCGCGCTGGTCGGGGCGGGGAATCTGGCGCGCTGGGCGCATCTGCCGGCGTTGCGAAAAATCTCGAACGTGAGTTTGCACGCGGTATGTTCCGCAAGTGGCGCACGCGGCAACACCTACGCGCGTCGCTTCGGAGCGGCGTATTTCTGTTCCGACTACCAACAGGTCCTCGACGATCCGAAGGTCGACGTCGTGATGGTGCTGAGCCGCAATCAACATCACTTCAAGCAGACGTACGACGCGTTGATGGCGGGCAAACACGTTTTCGTCGAAAAGCCAATGGCGTTGACTGAGCCGGAATGCCGCGAACTTTACAATGCCGTCGTCCTCTCCGGTAAACAATTGACTGTCGGGTTCAATCGACGTTTTGCACCGTTCTACAAAGCCTTGAAGCAATCGGTAGCGCGACGCAACGGACCGGCGGTGATTGATTGCCGCGTGAGTTCGCCTGGTATTTCGGGATCTTACTGGATGGCCGATCCGTCTATCGGCGGCGCGATCATCGGCGAAGCGGTCCACTTTGTTGACTTGATGTACTGGCTGCTCGAATCGGAACCAACGAACGTTTCCGCGTATTGCCTGCCTACAGGAAAAACGGATCCGGTCGGTGAAAATAACCTCGTTGCAACTTTTCGCTTCGCGGACGGCTCTATTGGTACTTTAAACTACTCTACAATCGGGTCGCGACGAGCACAGGGGGAGCGTGTCGAAGTGTTTGCCAAGGGCATCACCACGTTAGTGCAAGACTTCAAACGATTTGAATCGACCTCGCAAATGAAGCGAAAGCGCTCGACGCTTTGGGCGCATAAAGGCTACGAGGATCAGTTGCGTTCTTTCTTTCGCAGCATCGGCACCGGCGAAGCTCCCGAGATCACGGTGCGCGACGGCGCTCGAGCAACGGTCGTATGCGTGGAAATGCTAAAGTCAGCACAGACGCTATCCTCGCGCGAAATTGATTTAACGGGCCTGTTAACAGGCGAGAATGTAGACAACTGAACGACGTCTCCCGTCGTTATCCCGGGCGAGTGGACGTGAGAAGATGGATGAACCTGACGCCTTGCGGGCGGACTCACATTTCGAAGGTAAACCGATCAAACTGCTACTGGTTGCCCCCTCTCTGCGGATTTTAGGTGGTCAGGCCGTTCAAGCTAACTATCTGCTGCAACACCTGAGTCACGAACCGGGGTTTGAGGTGTCGTTCGTGGCCCATAATCCTCGTCTTCCTGGTCCACTCCGACTGCTGCAACGGATCAAATACGTGCGCACGATCGTGACGTCGCTCGTGTACTGCGCAAACCTGCTGCTCAAGGTTCCCAAGCACGACCTGATTCACGTTTTTTCGGCGTCCTATTTTTCATTCCTGCTGGCGCCGACGCCGGCGATCTTCATCGCGCGTTTATTTGGAAAGAAAGTCATTCTCAACTATCACAGCGGCGAAGCGGAGGATCACTTGCGCTGTTGGCCGCGTACCGCCGTGCCGATCATGCGGTTGGCCGATGCGCTGATCGTGCCGTCGCCTTATCTTGTCGAAGTTTTCAACAAGTTCGGTTTACACGCGAAGCCGGTCTCGAACATCATCGACGTCGATCATTTCAAGTACCACGAGCGTAAACCGCTGCGGCCGATCTTTTTGTCGAACCGCAATCTGTATCCGTTATACAACGTGGCCTGCATCGTGCGGGCATTTGCGATCATTCAGCACAAGTATCCGGAGGCGAAGCTGACGATTGCGGGCGGCGGCCGTCAA
>DASXXL010000140.1:0-3604 GCA_036503085.1 Pyrinomonadaceae bacterium
GATTTTGAAATCCAGCTCCTGTCCGAGTTGGACCACATCTTCCGGCCGCGCCACCCGCTCTTCGGAAAGTTCGGAGATGTGGCAGAGACCTTCGAGATTGTCGTCGAGTTCGATAAACGCGCCGAAGTTCGCGAAGCGCGCGACCTTACCGCGCACGACGTCACCGGGCTTGTGCTCGTTGGTGAACTTCTCCCAGGCGTTCGGTTCGAGATCTTTGATTGACAACGACAAGCGACGGTTCTCGCTGTCGATGCTGGTGATGACCGCGTCGATCTCCTGTCCCTTCTTCAGCACTTCGCTCGGATGCTTGATGCGGCGAGACCAGGAAATGTCGGACACATGGACGAGGCCGTCGACACCGTCTTCGATCTCGATGAAAGCGCCGAAGTCCGTCAGGTTGCGAACGCGTCCGTGAACGCGCGTGCCGACCTGATAACGCTCGTGCAGCGTTTGCCACGGGTTCTCCTGCACCTGCTTCATGCCGAGACTGATGCGACGCGCCTTGGGGTCGACGCTCAACACTTCGACTTCCACCGCGTCGCCCGGATTCACGACCTTGCTAGGGTGCTTGACGCGCTTGGACCAGCTCATTTCGGAAACGTGGACCAAACCCTCCACGCCCGGCTCGAGCTCAACGAACGCGCCGTAATCGGCGACGCTCGCAACGCGGCCGTTCAAACGCGTACCGACCGGGAAACGCTCTTCGACGCTGGACCATGGATCCGGCAGCAGTTGTTTGTAACCGAGCGACACGCGCTCGCGTTCGCGATCGAACTTCAACACCTTCACCTGAATCGTATCGCCGACTTTGAACAACTCGTTCGGATTCTGCAGCCGGCCCCACGACATATCGGTCACGTGCAACAGACCATCGACGCCGCCGAGATCCACGAATGCGCCGTAGTCGGTCAGGTTCTTGATCTGGCCTTCGACCACGATGTCTTCTTCGATCTGCTGCAGCGTTTGATCCTTGCGGCCCGTGTTCTCTTGTTCAATCACGGCCTTGCGCGACAACACGACGTTGGAGCGCTTGCGGTTCAGCTTGATGACTTTCGCTTCGATTGTCTGGTTGCGGAGGCTGTCGAGATTTCTCACCGGCCGCACGTCAACTTGCGAACCGGGCAGGAACGCGGGGATACCGTCGATGTCCACGCGCAAGCCGCCTTTGATGCGGTCAACCACGCGGCCTTTGACGCTGGAGCCTTCACGATAGGCTTTCTCGAGATCGTCCCACGCTTTCATGCGCACGGCGTCCGCGCGCGAAAGCACCGGCAGGCCGTCGGCGGTCTCCATGCTCTTGACCAGCACCTCGACTTCGTCGCCGGCTTTGACAGTGAGTTGACCGTTCTCGGTGAATTCGGCCGGGTTAACGATGCCTTCGGACTTGTAGCCGAAATCGATCACGACGCCGCGTTCGCTGAGGCCCACGACGGTGCCGCGCACGACTTCGCCTTCTTCGAGAGTCGCTTGCTCTTGTTCGAATTGATCGAGAAGTTGTCCGAAATCGACGTCGCCGCCCGCGCGTGAGTCGTCTGCGTCGTCGGGGTCTGGTTGTCTTGCTGCTGCGGTTTGTGAAGCCATCATCGTTGGTTGCGGCTGCATCTCTGCTTTGCCGGAATTTGTTTGGTTGTCGGCCTCGCTGTTGTTCAGCTTGGGTTGTTCACTAGACATGCACACTCCTGTAGTTCCCGGTAAATATCAGCGCGTGTGACGATCATATCGCGCTCACTTGGCTGTCACAATCAACGCAGGTTTTCGCTGACTGGCAGACAGTGCACAGCGGCTTACAGTAGGTTTGACCTTTGGCGTTGTCGGGAGTTGAAGCTGGCGAGGAAGCGAGCCGTTTGGATTTGGAATTGTCGAGCTAATTAGTTTCGATTACCGCCCTGCCGTTTAGTCACCCCGCTTGGTCCGACAAACACCCGCCGCCGATTTTCCGGGTAGGGCGGCACTGTACACGGCTGCGCGAGCGCATGTCAAGGCAACAACGCGCAGGACCGTGCCGGAAAAGTTCTAACTTTATTGTGCTGACGAGAGCGCATCCGCTGTTCGCGGAACAACGTACACACCCGCCGAGTGAGAACCGACAAACAACACGTTCTGATCGTGCGCGTCAAACGCGAGCGCCCAAATGCGCTGACTCGGTAACCGCCGTCCTTTCGGATCGATGCGTGCCCACGTCTTGCCGCCGTTGGTGCTGCGAAAAACACCGCCGCCTACTTCGCTAACCTGGTAAGCGTTGCCGGCAAAGATCTCGTCGCCGTTACGCGGGTTAACGAGGATGCTCGTGAAGTCGCCGAACGGAAGATTGCCACCGCGCCGGCTCCACGTCTGGCCACCATCGTGCGACAGGAACAATGCCTGCTTCGTACCGAGGTAGATGTTTTCGGGCTGCTGCGGATCCTGCACGATGGTGTTCACTGGGACATCACTGGGAACCCCGTTGACCTGGCGCCACGTCTTGCCGTTGTCATGCGAAACGAGAATTCCGGAGTTCGGCGTACCCACCCAGATCGTTTCCGGCGTTTTCAGATTCGTGGAAATACAGGTCGTGCGCGGATCAAAGCTGCCGTACGAGAGTTTCTGCCAACCTTTGTTTGGATCGAAACTGCGATAAAGACCGTTGTTGGTGGCCGCAAGATAACCAGGCTGCTGCTTCTCGGCGTCGTACGTGTGCACGAGCGCGTTAACTGCGTCCGCGAGAATCACGTTGGCTCCCTCGACGTTGGCGCCTTTGGAAGAGTCGATGCCTAGCGCCGCGAGCGTGATCGAGTCGAGCTTGCCGGTGACCGGCAAATGACGATCGGTCTGAAACTTCTTCAACGCCGCGGTTGTCGATGGTCCAAGTTTGCCGTCCGGTTCACCGAGATGATAACCAGCGTCGTTCAGCGTCTGCTGCATTTGCAGAATCGCGTCCGGATCGATCTTTGGCGCAGCGGTCCGCGGCGCCGGCCGCCGCGTAACGGCAGCAGTCGTCTTAGTCCCTCGCTTAGCTGGCGCTTTCTTTTTCTCCGGCGTGTTTGGGGCCCACACAGGCGCCCACGAGGTTCCGCGATCGGTCGAGCGATAGACGCCGAGGTTAGTGCCGAGATACAGCACGTTTGCATCGCGCTCGTCCTGCACGATCGCGTACGTGATCAAACGAGAAGGCATGCTGCGCATCGACGGTTTCCACGTCTCGCCGTTGTCGTTGCTGACGAAGAAGAAGCCGCCACCGGTCGCAGTGTTTATTGTTGACGCGTAGATCCGATTTGGAGTTTCGCGATCGGCGAGAATCGCATTCGCGAAGCGGCCGCTGAAGCCGCCATTCGTCGGCGTAAACGTTTTGCCGCCGTCGTTTGAGACCATCACGCCGTAGTTGTTCGTGCCGATGAAGACCATGTCCGGACGAGATGGATGCACGGCGATCGAATTGATTTCGAGTTGGCGCGAAGTCGTGACCATCCACGAATCGGCGTCGCCGCCTTTGTCGGAGCGCCAGAAGCCTTCCGTGGTTCCGGCGAACACGATGCCCGGCTCTGATGGATGCTGCATGATCGCGCGCGTGCGACGCGACTGCGAGGGAATGCCCTGCACTTTGCGCCAGCTATCACCCGCGGTCTTG
>DASXXL010000141.1:0-8325 GCA_036503085.1 Pyrinomonadaceae bacterium
CATTGAAAAATAACAGGGCGCGGTGTTTGCCTCGCAGTTATCGGGGACGATTATCTGAGGAGGCATCAACATGAGATTTTCAGCTTTATACCTTGCTCTGGCAGCGTTCATCTGCCTGGCGGGCGCAAGCCAGATTCAAGCCCAGGTCGTGGGACAGGCATACCGGCTCAACGATAAGGAAGTTGAGCGCATACTTACGCGCATAGAGAACCAGACAAAGACATTTCGCAAAAGCCTCGATCGTTCGCTCGATCGCAGCCGCCTGAACGGCACCAACCGCGAAGACGACATCAACGGCTTCATGAAGTCATTCGAAGACCAGACGAAACATCTGCGGGATCGCTTCAAGGATCACAAATCCGTCGCCGCCGACGTTGAAGCGGTGCTCGATCGCGCGGCCGCAATCGACAGCTTCATGGTGCGTCAACGTCTGAGCGGGCGCGCGGAAGAGGATTGGTCTGCGTTGCGCGCTAATCTCGACGAACTCGCGCAGGCTTACAACGTGTCGTGGCGTTGGGGCGGACCGGTCTCGCTGCGGGAAGGACCCAATTCCTATCCGGTTGGGCGCGATTCGTATCCGGTGGGCGGCGGCGCTTTGCCTTATCGGTTGACCGACAGAGAAGTCGAGCAGATTCTGCGTCGCATCGAGCGGCAATCGGATCGTTTCAAGTCCGCTTTGGATTCTTCGCTCGATCGCAGCCGGCTTGACGGAACGCGGCGTGAAGACAACATCAATGAATTCATCAAAGACTTCAACGATGAAGTCAAACGTCTGCACGATCGTTTTTCGGATCACAAGTCGGTGGCCGCTGACGTGCAGTCAGTGTTGGATCGTGCGGCGCGCATAGACGATTTCATGTATCGCAATCGCATGGCGCGCGGCGCCCAGGATGAGTGGGCCACATTGAGAGCGAACCTGGACGAGTTGTCGCAAGCTTATAGCGTCGACTGGCGCTGGCAACGCTGATGGTCTAACCACAAAGAAGCACAAGAGGCACAAATGTGAGTACTCATTTGTGCCTTTTGTGCTTCTTTGTGGCTCCCACTCGAAGATCTCTAAGACTCCTGTAGAATGACCGCGTAACGCTAACCTGTCCATGAAAGGTGTGTTTGCGATGTCAACTCGAGCGACGTTCGTTCGCAGTCTTGTCTTAACTTGCTTGCTGTTTGCTCCTGCCGGTCTGTTGGCCCAAACGCCGGGCCCATCGATGAGCCGGCAACCCGGTCCGGACGTCGAGTATCAGGTCGGCTCGATTCTGTGGACGCAAACATCCGCGGAGTATCGCGCGCTTGCTTACCAGGCATTCGATCTGGCGAAGCTCAGGTTGGACCAGGCGCTCGCAAAACAGAAATCCGTTCGCACTTCTCGGGGCGCGAAACCGATGGCGATCATCGTCGACGTCGACGAGACAGTTCTCGACAACAGTCGTTTTCAAGCGGAGCTGATCCTGCGCGGCGTTGGTTACACGCCGCAGGCGTGGCAAGCATGGTGTGACCGAGCTGAAGCCGGCGCGGTGCCGGGCGCGGCTGAGTTTCTCAACTATGCTGCGCAACGCGGCGTGCAAACGTTCTACATCACCAATCGCCGCCAGCCAGAGAAAGCGGGAACCATGACTAACCTGAAGAACGCGGGTTTTCCGGGCGTGACCGAAGAGACGGTGATGATTCGCGAAAACGGGAGCGCGAGTAAGGAAGCGCGCCGCGAAAAGGTCCGCGCGCGTTATCGTATCGTAATGCTGGTCGGCGACAATCTAAACGACTTCAACGATGACTTTTCCGGCAAGTCGATTGCAGATCGAAAGGCACAGGTCGATCGTGAGCGGGCGTCATTCGGTTCGGAGTACATCGTGATACCAAATCCGATGTACGGCGATTGGGAGAGCGCAGTCTACGGCAATAAGCCGCTGAGCGACAGTGACAGACGCACCAGGCGCCGCGAAGCCTTGCGCGGCATTACGGTTCAATCTGAACCATGAGTCGTGGTCTAGCTCGTGGCCGGCTTCGCGTGTGAATATTCGTCGTTACCGGACTCGATCGAATCAAGTTTCGCCAGCACTTCCGCGGGAATCCGGATCTGCACCGCCTGAAGATTTTCGCGCAGGTGCTCGAGCGAAGACGTTCCGGGAATCAGCAAAATGTTCGGCGAGCGCTGCAGCAACCAGGCCAACGCAAGCTGCATCGCCGTGACTTGCAGCGAAGCCGCCGCGGCGTTGAGCGTGGACGACTGCAAAGGATTGAATCCGCCCAGCGGGAAGAATGGAACGTAAGCAATGCCCTGCGCGGCGAGTTCGTCGATGAACGCGTCATCCTGCCGTTGGGCCACATTGTAAAAATTCTGAATGCAAACGATTTCGGTGATCGTTTGCGCGTGGGCCAACTGCCCGGGCGTGACGTTGCTCAGACCGAGATGACGAATTAGACCCTGCTGCTTGAGCTCAGCAAGTACGGTGATCGGTTCTTCGATCGAGCCTTCGGTTGGTCTACTCATCCCGCCCACTCGAAGATTCACGACGTCAATCGCGTCGAGACCGAGATTTCTCAGATTGTCGTGCACCGCGTCGATCAGCTCCTGCCGCGAGCGCGCGGGAATCCACGACTTGTCTGGACCACGGCGAGCGCCGACCTTCGTTACGATGACCAGACCTTCGGGATAAGGATGAAGCGCCTGCTTGATGAGCTGGTTCGTTATATGTGGGCCATAGTAGTCGCTGGTGTCGATGTGGTTCACACCGGAAGCCACCGCTTCCCGCAAAACCGCGATCGCCATATCGACGTCGCGTGGTGGACCATACACACCTGGACCGGCAAGCTGCATCGCGCCGTAGCCCATGCGATTCACAGTCATCTGCGTGCCGGGAAAAGTAAAACTGCTTTCGTTAGTGGTCATTCTCACCCCCTGATTGAAAGAGTATATAGATTAGAGCAGGAACAAGATGAATCAAAGGTACGCTAACGAACTGACCCGGCCATCATCTTGTTGCTACTTTCAGCTTCCTCCGACCCCGAACAATTCAGGACTGGTTAGGTGCAACGATGGAAGATCCGGAGAAACTCGGCAACGAGTCAGCTTACGAAGATGCGACGGAGATGAAACGCCGGATGCGTCGTGGTGATGAGTCGAAAGGCGATGCAGACGAAAGAGACGTTGCGGGAGATTATGCCGACGACTCTCCCGAGAATACCGATCCCGCACGCGACCAGGGTTTAGGACGCCGCCGCGTTCCCAGCTAAACGACTCAGCGTCGTCGGCGCAATCCATTCCTCACGTCGTCGTCAAACCACTCCTCACGGCGCGAAGCGCTGTCGATATTCAATCGCTTCAATGAATGCCTTCACCATCTCTGCGTTGATGAAGTTTCCGTTGAATTGATTCAGTTTCGTCAACCAGAAATCGTAGCCGGTGAAATCCGTGTCAGGCGTGCCGTTTGGATTTCGTCGCAGATACCCGTAATACTGCATCAGTACAAAAGCGCGGTTGAACTCTCGCGCGCCCAGAGCCGGATGTTCGGCGATGGCCCGCAGCACCTGCGCGCGATTCTTAGTGCCGAACGTCAGGTCTTGCACTAATTGATTTCTTTCGACCGTCGAGAGCACACCGCCGGTATTAGCGTTCAATGCGTCGACAACCTGCGCCGGACTCATCGTGATCGGAAACGCATCTTTGAATCGACCTTTTTGTACGAAGTTATCGAAGTAAGCCTTGGTGTTGTTCTCGAGTTTGTCCTGCCAACCGGGCTCACCGACAACCACGTCTTTCCCGAGCACCTCCTTGTCGGTGAAGAAGTCCTGATAGAGCACAATCGGCATGAGGATCTGATGATCGCCATTGAGAGTCGAATTCCCGAAGAAGCCGCCGAACGCAGTGTCCCACGTCCGTTCTACGAGAAAACCAGTCTGCTGAAATTCGATCGACAGGAAGAACGCCGCGGAAACATTGATCCGCTTGATCTCGATGCAACTCTGATCTGAACCGCAGGACGTAATCTCGTTGGTCCAGAAATTCAAACCACTCAAATCAGGTTCGCGCCCGAGGAAATCAAGATATTGTTGCCGCACAAACAGCGCCTGGTCGTCGAGTAGATTGGCGGCGGTCGTGAAGATGTAATGCGCTGTTTTGACGGGACTGTTCGTGAGTCCTGAACGAAACGCGCGCGCCTTCAAGACTGTCGTGTGGTCGATGACGATCGGCACATTCGGGTTGGCGATGGGATCTGGTTCGGTTGGGTCCTGTCCGTTGGTGGTGAAGTGGACGACTGCTCCCGGTGTGCCGCATACGACAGACACCTGAATCGTGGAACCGATTCCACCTCCCGGAACACTGAAGATCGGTTTAGCGACCACCGGTGGTTCGAGCGCCGTTTGCGGACTGCTGTTGGAAAGAACGGGCAAGAGCGTTCCGAGTACGCGACCCCACGTCTTGATCGGACCGCCATTCGCCGCATCCCCAACGAGTGCGAAGCTGGAACTTCCTCCGGCCGCAGTCGCAAACACGGACGAAAGACCAGGCAGTGAAACAGGGGTGTTGTGTTGATTGGAATCAATAGAGCCGAGTCCGAGCTGTCCCTCCTGATTGTTGCCAAAAACTTTGACGGTACCGTCAGGCGCGGTCACGATCGCGTGCTGCACACCAGTGGAAACGAGCGCCGCTTGTAAACCAGGTACCTGCTCCGGCGATGGATGAACACCGAGATCTACTGGTCCAAGTCCCAGGACGCCGAAGCTATTCCTGCCGAAAGCGAAAGCAGTGTTGTCGTTCTTGCGGGCGATGGTGAAGTCCGGACCCGATCCGATCCGCTTTAACCCACTCAAGCTGGAGATCATCGTGGGTGTATTGGTGAACACGGCCTGCGTGCCATCACCGAGTGCGCCGAAGTTGAACCCGAAGCCCCACACGGCGTCATTACCATCGACGAGCCACGAACGCGCATTGCCCGCGAACACGGCTTTTACGTTTGTGAAGGTAGGCATCTTTGTCGGCGATGATACCGGCGCTGACGTGTTGCCTAAGCCGAGTTGACCAGAGGCATTGTTACCCCAGGTCCAAACAGTGCCGTCCGACTTCAACGCGAGCACGTGATCCGATCCCGCAGCGATAGCAACGACTGAATCAAGCCCTGCAACTCTGACTGGCCGGCTGATGATCGTTGGATCGAGACGACCGGTGCCGCACTGACCAAAATTGTTCGTGCCCCACGTCCAAACGGTTCCATCTGATTTCAAAGCGGCGGAGTAGTTAGTGCCGGCGGCGATCTGCGTCACTGACATCAAGTCGTCTACCTGGGCCGGATATGTTCGACTCGTCGTCGTGCCGTCTCCCAACTGGCCGAACGCGTTATTTCCCCACATCCAGACAGTGCCGTTACGCAACACCAGCACGTGCGCTCCCTGAGAGTCCATCGCGATCGCCTGCGCGCCGGCAAACGGCAAGGGTTCAATGGCGGGAATGTTTAGAAATGCACTGTCATCGGTGAAGACCGGATCAAAGAGAGCACCGGATGCGTTTGCAGTCGCAAAAAGGACGGCAGGACCCACAGCATCTACCGACACCGTAATGGTGAGGCCGCCAGTGCCACCTGGAGCGAGGGTCACAGTTTCGACGGCTGAAGTGGTTAGGCCAGGCGGAGTGCACACCGGACTACACGAAACAAAACTCGTCCCTTGAGGAATGAAAATCGCGATACGGGCGGAAACGGTGTCTGGTCCAAAGTTTCGCGCGATCGCATTGAGCATTAGTGTCTGCGTGCGCACAGCCGGAACGGACGAAGCTGTAAACGACTCGATCGCCAGATCAGCAACGGGGATCGGCGTGGGCGTGGGAGTCGGCGTTGGTGTTGGCGTTGGCGTGGGCGTGGGGGTCGGCGTTGGTGTAGGGCTCACGCCGGTATCATTCCAGTTCAAAGTGATGTTGCCAAACTCTCCGTTCCAGCCATCAACGACGATTCGATATGTGGTTCCGGCAGTAGCATTGAACTGCACGCGACTCGCTCGATTGTTACCGGCGACGATGTCGTCATTCTGAGCCACATTCGAGAGCGAGTTAACACTCGAACCCAAATACACGGCCAGCGTAGTGTCGAAGTTACTGCCAATCGTGTCAATCGTTGTTAGCCCACTCACGCCTGGCGTCCAGTTGTACCAGACCGATTTATCACCGAGAAAACCGACGTGAATCGGTTCGCCCGTTTCGCGGGTCGCGTTCACATTTGAGCCAGTCAGAGTACCGACCGGACCTTGCAGGGTAATCGCATCGGCGAAGTTATCGTTCGGCGGCCTGACGGGCGCGGGCAATCCGATCGAGTAGCCGAAGAGATCGATAGCGTGAATGTCGTTTTCACTGATTGTTCGCCGGAGACCGTCATCGAGCGTGGGATCCATGACGCCGATGTATGGCAGGGTAGAAAGCAAGTCGTCATCTTTCCAATGGCTCGACTGGCGGCCGTCGCCGTCGTTTGGACCGGGATTTGGACCACCGGTTGAAAGCTCGAGTGCGGTAGTGCCGAACGTCGTCACCTGGTTCGGAAAAAAGAATTGCTCGCCACCGATCGACATCGTACGCGGCGCGGTCGGAAATGAAGCGAGGTTCGCGTTGAAGCGGTTCAGGCGAAACAGATCCCAAACCGCTACTTGCGTGACTGAAGCCTGGCCGGCGCGCGAGGTAAAGCCGAGCGCATGTCCGATCTCGTGAGTCACCACGGAATCGAAATCAATTAGATTGGCATTGATGCCGTCGTCGGGAGTGAAGTCGAAAGCAAAAGCCGAATTGAAACCGATGCCGGCGTCTCCTTGGCCCAGCGCCAGTGAATCAGGATTCGAGATGTCAGGCGACAATCCTAAAGCACGGGCATTCGCGATTGAAGCGCGCACGCTGCTCACATTCGATATCGCGCCATTCACTTCGACGGGCACTTGGGTCGCGGGCAAGGCATCGTAAAGTTGTTGTTCGATCTGCGTTGACGCTGTTGATACGAGGCGTTGCCGAACGGTCGTGTAGGGACTCGTGACTGCCTGGCTACCCGTTTGACCGAGGATTGATGGATCGGGGAAGGGAGTTCCAAAGAAAGTAGGACCGAAATCGACGTCGATCACGACGGTGATCGGAGTCGAGATAATCGCTTCCCAACGATTCGCCGCGACGATGAACGCGTTCTTCGCCTGCGTGTTCTGATTCAACTGCGTCGTTGCGTGCAGGACGATATGCAGCCCGGCGGAGGGTAGGAGCGTTAGTCCGGTCGTCGGTTCGATCCAAGTCGAGGAGAGCGACACTCGCGATTTGGCGGGTGCGCCACCGTAAATGACCTTGAATTTTCCGTTCCGGTCGCGGCTGACGATCCGGTCGTGTTCTTCCGCGTTCGCAATGCGGCAAACAGTCTTGCCGTCGCCCTCTCGCGAAATGACAAACGTTTCTTCCTGGTTGTCGCTCTGAGTCGCCGCTGTTCTGATGACCGTGCGGCGGGCGGCAACAGCGGAGATTGCCTGGAGGACCAGGACGATAGTTATAGATAGACTAAGTAATCTGAGCGTGGGTTTCATTAGATTGTGAGTTGCGGTTGATGAATCGCAGCGGCAGCCGCTGCCGTGCACAAGACCCCGGGCCGACCCTCGTGGGAGCGGGCATCAGGATAGTACGTTCTCAACCGGGGCGCAACGGTTTGGGCCGTTGGGCCGTTATCCTGGATCTGAGAATTACCTTGTGATCGCGCGGCTGCTTGGAGACGTGGGTTATTCGGCTAAGAGTTTCTTAATCGCTGCGTCGGTTTCGTTGTAGGCGCCTTCGCCGATGTGGGTCCAACGCACGCGTCCTTGTTTGTCCAGCAGGAACAATGTGGGCCACGCTTCGACACCATACGCCTTCCACGTCGAGTAATCGTTGTCGGTAACGATCGGATATTTGAGTCCCAACTTGACGACTTCGCGCCGCAGGTTGTCTACGTTGCTTTCGTAGTCCAGCTCCGGCGTGTGTACGCCGATGATCGTGAGTCCTTGGTCACGATACTGCGCGTCCCACTTATTGATCGTCGGCAACGTGTTTTGGCAATTGTAGCACGCGAACGTCCAGAACTCGATCAGCACCACGCGACCCTGCAAACTCTTGAGCGTGAGCGGTTCGGAATTGATCCAGAGTCCGCTCTTGAGCTCGGGTGCGGTTGGCGCTTTGGTCTCCTCGGTTATTCTTCCGGACGGAATCATTTGTCCTCCAGACGTGAGGCGTGAAATGCCGTTGCTCAAAACAGTCAGCGGTCCCGTTCCGTTTACGAAACCAGCGACCACAATGGTAGTGGCAACGATCACGAGCAGTGAGGCGAAAATAATATTCTGTCGATTCAT